>CAKZKQ010000403.1 GCA_937123825.1 uncultured Pseudomonadota bacterium | reverse complement strand
CCCGCGCCACCGGGTGGCGGCTGTCTGCGGGAGCCGCGCCAAGCCCAGGGGGATCGGGCAACTCAAAGAGGATCTGCGCGGGCTGACCAGACAGGCCCGCCAACACGGACGTGGCCACGTCTGCGCCGCTGCCGCGCCCAGACTGTGCCTGACGGTGCCCTTCGAGTGCCACATCCAGCACGCGCTGGGGCTCGGCGCCCTGGCCAAGCGCCATGGCCACCAAGGCCGCGATCGCGCCGCTGGAGCCCACACCGTACTTGCGGCCCTTGTCCGCAAAGAGCCCTCGCGCGCTGACCTCGAGCGTTTGCTGGCCCTTTGGAGGCACCAGACGCTCGGCGGCCACCTCCAAGACACAACCGACCACGTCGATCGCGCCGACCTGCTCTCCAGGCGCCTGCTCACACCACCTGCCCTCTTGCCAACGCCAACGGCGCGGCTGGGCGCAGAACGCAGGGGAGTGAAAGACAAACGTGGGCTCAGCCTCATCGCTCCTGGCGCTCAAGAGGCCCTGCTGGCCCGCAGGTGTGCTGCCAATGAGCGCAGGGCTGCCTTCAAGCACGGACCACTCTCCAAAGACGAAGAGCTTGCCGGGCGCAAAGAGCTGTTGAGTGTCATGGGGCTGTGCAGACACGCCGCCTCCCTGGCCGCGACATTGCGGCCTCCATCCAATAGAGATGCACAACTAGCGCGGTCGTTGTTCCAAGGTGTCTTCGATGGGGCCACCGACCAGCTCTTGCGGCGAGGCGTCGCGCACCGCCCAGATCGTGGCGGTCCAGCGAAGTGGGTCCTGCGCGTGGGGATGATCACCGCTGAGCCAAACCCAACCGTCCTTGACTTTCTGGATCCAGCCAGTGCCGAGCTCCGGCACACGGCACGGCATCCCCACAAGAGGTGAGACCCCTTTGGGAAAGTCGCTGATGGGCAGCCGCACCGTGTTGGGGGTTTGACCCTTCTTGAAGAGCACCCCCGGGGGCACCTCCACGCTGACATGGCCCTGAACCCCAAGCCCTTCCAGCGCGTCCTCAAGGACAGGCGGCAGGTCTCCACGGCCATGGACGTACCACAGCGGGTCATCGGGCGGCGCCATGTCGAGCACAGGCCCTCCCTGACGTCGCTCAAGGTAAAAGCTCAGCGCCACCGCACAACCCGCAGTGATTTTTGGACCGGCCATGGGATGCATCCTCCCCAAAAAACCCTACCGACGCCGCTCGGATCAGCATCGCCAGCATGGACACTGCCTAACAGACAACACCCAGCGCTTCAAGGCGCAAAGACACCTGCCGGTCACAACACAGCGCCTCTTTTGTCTTGCCGTGCTATAGTCATCCAAAGGACGCCCAAACAACACAAGGGGGAGCGCGCCATGAAAATCGATCGCAACGGACCTTGCCCGTGCGGCAGTGGCAAGAAGTTCAAAAAATGTCACCTGGGTCGAGAGGCCGAGCTTGGCCCCGAGTACGTCAAGCCCCGCATCACCCAGCAAAGCGGCAGTGCAGAACCAGCCGCCCCCACCAAACCCCCCATCAACCCCAACCTGATTTATGGCGTTGTGGGCTTGATCGCGGTGGCCGCCGTGGTCCTGATTTTCATGGGCCACATCCAATGGGCGGTGGCTGGAGGCGGCGTGGCGCTGCTGACGCTGGGCGGCTTTGTCATCCTGCGCGACCCGCCCCCGCCGCGCAAAGATGGCGGCGATCCCTCGGGGATCAACTTCGGCAAATAGACCCCAGAACAATCTTATCTGGATCGACGACCGTGGCTCTTCTATGATGGGCGGCGACAGATGGACCGCGCCGCCAGGGACACCCATTGCCCTTTCCCCGCATGGCACTATCCGCCCTTTGGCGATAGAACCCCAGACACCGCTCGCTGGCCGCGCTCGCTCGCAGGACCAGCATGTGCAGGCTCTTTGGTTTTCGCTCCGTCATTCAATCTCAAGTGCACCGCAGCCTTGTGGCCGCCGAAAACGCCTTGGCCGTCCAAAGCCAACGTCACCCAGATGGCTGGGGCGTGGCCTACTACCTGGCTGACAACCCACACATCATCAAAAGCGCCTCGGCCGCCATAGAGGACCAGATCTTCAAGCGCATCAGCGGCGTCGTGGCCTCAGAGACAGTCCTGGCACACCTGCGCAAGGCCACCACGGGCGAGATCAACATCCTCAACTCTCACCCCTTCCAGTTTGGGCGCTGGGTCTTTGCCCACAACGGGCAAATCCACAACTTTGGCGAGATCAAAGACGCCATGCGCGCCCAGATCGCCCCAAACCTGCGCCGCTTCATCCTTGGAGACACCGACAGCGAGACGTTCTTCTACCTCTTCCTCACTCGCCTCAGCCGCCTGACCGACATTCACCGCGCAGGGACCCCCATCGAGACGGTGGTCCAAGCGCTGGTCGAAGCGGTCGCCACCACGCGTGAGTTGGCCGACGGGGACACCGAAGAAGAAAAGAGCATGTTGACCGTGGTGGTCACCGATGGACGCACCATGGTGGCGCTGCGCTCTCGCAAACCGCTGCTCTACAGCACCTACAAGACCCGTTGCCTGGACCGCGACACCTGCCCCTTCATCAAACCGGCTTGCGAGGCCCCCACCGAATCAGGGCAGGTCAACCACTTCATCGTCTCCAGCGAACGCCTCCAGGGCGACAACGTCTGGATCGACCTGCAAGACAACGAAATCGTGGGGGTCGATTGGCGCATGACCTTGTATCGAGGCGCCTACCACGGCCGCGAGGCCTACATCGGCGGCATCCCAGGCTGACGACAGAGCGCCTCATGGAGACGCATCATCAAGCCCGTCTCCCCACATGCCATCCCCACACAATGTGCAATAAAGTTTCAGAGATCGACGTGTTCGATGTGGCCAAGCGGTGAACCAAAGAACCGCGTTGAGACCCCCTTGAAAGAGTCCGCGGCGTCGGTCACCCAGAACTTGTGCGCTGGCGCAGGCGAATCCCTGGGGGCCTGCAGTGCCTGAGCCCGCAAGAGGTCATCGAGCACCTTGGCGGTGGCGGTGGCGGTGTCGAGCACCTCGACCTGACGGCCCACGACCTCATTGATGACCCGCTGGATGACAGGCCGCAGCAATGGATAATGGGTGCATCCAAGGATGAGGGTGTCGATCCCTGTGCCTGCGAAGGGCGCCAGGTAGGTGCGCGCCACTTCGGTGGGGACCGCGCCGTCGAGCCAGCCTTCTTCTGCAAGCGGCACAAAGAGCGGACAGGGGTGCGAGATGATCTGGAGGTCTTTGTTGGCTTCGTGCAGGGCGCGGGTGTAGGCGCCTGACGCCACGGTGCCGCGCGTCCCAATCACGCCCACCACGCCACTGCGCGTAGAGGCCGCGGCTTGCTGCGCGACGGGCTCGATCACGCCCAGGACGGGCAACTTGGGGTGTGCCTTGACGATGGCCTCCAGCGCAAAAGCGCTGGCGGTGTTGCACGCGATGACAAGGGCCTTGATGCCGGTGTCGTTCAGACGCCGAGCGATGTTCAGGCCGTAGCGCTCGATGGTGGCTGGGGCTTTGTTGCCGTAGGGGACCCGGGCGGTGTCGCCCAGGTAGAGGATGGCTTCGCCGGGGAGGCGATCGACGAGGGCTCGGGTGACCGTCAGGCCACCCACGCCGGAGTCAAAGACCCCGATGGGGTCGCTGGGGAGGTTCATTCGTCCTGCTGAGCCACAATGTTGACGTTGATGTCACGGTTGAAGGTCGTGGTATCGCCAACACCGGGAGAGATGTTCAGCGACGCAGTGTAGCGCAAGGTCAGCAGGCCCGTGGCGTTGTTGTTGGGCTCGATGCGGGCCACATAGGCAAAGCCGCTGACGTAGTCTCTGATTCGCGTGATGTAGGAGTCACGGACGTTGTCGAGCTCTTCAGTGGTAAACTCAACCTCGAAACCATAGCCGCCGCCTTGGATGGTGGGCGAAGAAGCCGACAGGGCAACGAGGCGAGCAATCTGGGCACCGCTGACCAGAGCCACACCATAGTTGGTGGAGGGGTTGAGCACCGAGAGGTTGGCGTCCTGCCAGACAAAGCCAATGTCAGTGACACCTTCGGCCTCGATGGTGGACCCGGGCGGATAGAGCGTCGTAGGGTCATCGAGGGTGAAGAAGTAACCGCTGAGGCGGAAGGGATCAGCATCAAACTCATTGGACGTCTGGAGCGTGGCAGGCTCGCCGCTGAGCTGGATGTTGGTCGAGGTCCAGATGGTCGTGTTGGCGTCCCAGACCCCGTTGGGGCCGTCGTAGTCGCCGTTGGGCTCGAACTCTTCGGAGCCGAGGTCACGGAAGGGCTCGCCCTCATCAAAGACGTTGTTGTCGTTGGTGTCCACGAAAGGCTCGCCGATGTCCCAGAAGGGCTCGCCGTCGTCGTACTCGCCGTTGGCATTGATGTCGTTGAAGGCCTCTTCACCGGTGGTGATGGCCACGATGGTCACCAGGGCATCACGGGGGTTGAAGGAGCAGTCATCGATCAGGCGCTCAGGGCAGTTGTTGAGGGTCGGGGGGCACTCTTCAGCGTCGAAGAACATGAAGGGCTCGCCGGCGTCTTCATCGGGATCGACGTCGCAGGGAGGCTCACCACCGGGCGAGTAGGGGGCGCTGACGCGGCCCACGTTGGACGGGGGGTTGGAGGGGCTGGAGACGGTGTCCCACTCGACCGAGGACTGGGGCGAGATGATGTTGCCGCCCTCGGAGAGGTAGTTGATTTGCTGGGAGACGCCAACGGGGTTGTTGAAGCGGTCGCGCAGCAGCGAGGTGCACGCGTACTGGTTGCTGACGACGATGCGGTTGCCCTGGCGGCCAAGCAGACCACCGACGTTGCGGAAGTCGCACTGGAGGTTGAAGGCGTTGCGGGTGGGGCGAGCACCAACGATCGGGATGGAGGCGCTGGGGGCGGAGAGCTCCACGGCGCCCAACGACGCGGTGGCGGTGACGTTGACAGCGCCGGAGCCGGTGCCGCTTTGCACGGTGGTGCTGACCTTGCCTTCATCGTCGCTGGTGGTCAGCGAGGGGTTGAGAGAGACCCCACCGAGGGCCAGGTCGGGCAGCGCCATTTCAACCGGCACGCCGACCAGCGGCTCGCGGTTGGTGTCCAGGACCCGGAAGGTGACCGTGCCGGTCTCGTTGAGGCCACTGCCACGGACAAAGAGGACGCTGGGCTCGACGCCGATGTACTCAATGAAGCCCAGCGCGGTGACGTTGATGGTGACATCGCGGTCGGTCGTGAGGGGCTCATCGGGGTTTTCGCTCTCGGGGTTGGGGTTGATGGCCGAGATTTTGATGATGGAGGTGCCCGAGATGTCTCCACCCACAAACGACACCAGCGCTTCGCCGTTGTCGTCGGTGTTGGGGGACACCTCGGTGATGCCGGGATCATCAAAGAAGCCGGGGCCGCTGGTGAGCTCAAAGGTGATGGGCTGGCCCGCCACGCTGAAGCTGGCGCCAGGCGGCGGCAACAAACGGGCTTCGAGCGTCAGGTTGTCCTCGCCGTCGGCCAGGACCGTGCGCTCTTCGCCGTTGACGACGTTGTTGTTGCGCCGGACGGTGACCTCAAGGATGGTGTCGGTCTGGGAGCTTTGCTCACGCACGCGGAAGCTCTCGGAGCCCCCCATGCCAAAACGCTCATCCTGAAAGGCCACCTGGACGACCGTGTCGCCCGGGTTGTTGTTGGTCAGGAAGCTGAACTGGGCCACCCCCTGGTCGTTGGTCCCCACCAAAGAAGGTCCGCTCAACGTCAGCGAATCGCCCGACTCGATGGAGGCCGACAAGCGCGTGCCAGCGGGGACGCCGGTCTCACCGTCTTCGATGACCGCCTTGACCTCAACGGTCACAGGCCGCTGACCCACCACCAGAGAACCGGTCTCGGTCACAGAGATGGCCGACACCGACCACTGACCGTTGGGGCCCGGCACGCATCCCACGACCACAGAACCCGAGGAGCTTTGGGTCCCCGACGGAGCCGCCAGGATGGTGCTCCGTCCCTCGCGAACACACTGGAACCCAACCGAGAGGGTGCCGTTGTTGGTCGTCACCGTGCGCGTGGTCTGACCACACTGCGCATCTTCAGGCTGCCCTTCAAAGCGACCCACGGCAGGCTGGCTGGTGTCCACACAACCAAATTCGATGATGTCCACGCGCTCACCGCTGGGCAGCGGCGTGTTGTCCGACTGCAACACCGTGATCGCAAGGTTGATCTCGTCACCATTGATCTCCCCTTCACTGGGAGACGCCGCGACGCTGATCTTGAAGGTCCCGTCAGGGCTCTCCTCAGGATCCGAACAGTTTACTGTCCCAAATCCAACCAAGAGGAGCACCAGCCCCCACAACAAATAACGGCTCATTCCCTTCTGATGCATAATGCCTCGCCCGAACGCTCGTGGTCTCAGGTCCTATAAAGGTGTGCCCAATTCCAGGCCACCATGTGTCACACAGCCCAATAATCGAAACCGCTCTGACACAGTGCCCAGATAGCTCTCATAATTCTCATAAACAACACGCGAGCAGTTGTTCATTAAAAAACCACCACATGTTGTCGTCGTTTGCGCCATACTCGACCTTAGCCAAGCACACAGGCAGAGTCAAGTTAGAGGCCCTCAATCCAGCAGGGCTGAACCCCACCCACAACCCAACTCCCTCCCCCCTGAAATCAGCGCTCTAACACCGCCAACGCGATATCCTCAAGGCACCAAAGCAGCGCGCTCTTTGTGTCAAAAACAAGGATAACCCCAATTCCCGACCACCCCAAGCCTTCAGAAATCCCGCGCCGTCCCCAGACAAACCCCACCCACACCTGCACACACCGCCAAACCATCGCCCCGCACAGCCCCTCACAAGGGCCCAATCGCATCAAACGCACCAAAGAGTTACTTGCTTGCGGTGCTTGGGGTGATGGGCTAGGGTGTCAACGCAGGCCTCCCGCTGCCGAATGTGCTCACACCACAACAAACACCATCAACACGGTGTTCGTTGTGTTGCACCATACCAATGCGGGAATCGCATCAATGCCTCTTGAGGCCCGCCTCCAAACCATCGCTCCGCGCCAAGAATCAGCGCAGCGCACAACAACCTCGCAAAGAGAACTGGTGGTTGTGCTTGGGATCGATGGCGTACACGCGGCCCCTCTGTGACAGGAAAATCTTCATGCCACACTCAAAGGACTTCACAACATCCCTCGCCTCTGCCCTGGGCATGCTCCTGGTTTTGTTGCTCACCGCACCCGCATACGCTCAGGACGCCCAGGTGCTGCCGATCCTCAAGATCGACACCGGCGAGGGGTTTGGTAAAAAGGACCAGGGACCGCTGGCAGACGCCATGATCAAGGCGGCCGCTGGCGACTCACGCAAGATCCAGGCGCTGACGCCGCCCCAAAGCCGCGAGCGGCTGATGGACAAAAACCCAGCCATCGCCGGGTGCACCACCGAGTCCTGCCTCAAACGCTCCAAAGAAGCCCTGGGCGCAGACATGGCCGTCATCGCCTCGGCCAGCGGTCAAGATCAGATCTACGACTTTGAGTTTGTCTTCTACGACCTGAACACCGGCAAGGCCGCCTTTAGCGAAAAGGGCTCCTGCGAAATCTGCACGGGCAAAGAAGCCGTCGTCGCCTTTGGCCAGGCCTTTGGCAAAGCGCTCGGCAACGTCACCTTCCCCAAACCTGAGCCCAAGCCCGAACCCAAGCCTGAACCCAAACCCGAGCCCAAACCCGTCGTCGAAGGCCCCAAAGTCACCGTCGACATCGTGGTCAAGCCCGCCGAAGCTCAAATCATGCTCGGCGACCTCCCGCTTGGGAACGGCAGCGCCAGCCGCAAACTGGCCACCGGCACCTACGTCATCAGCGCCCAGGCCGAGGGCTACGAGGCCACCGAGACCGAGCTGGTCATCAACAAAAAGTCCAAAGGCCCCATCCAACTGCGCATGCAGCTTGCCCGCACACCGCAAGCTCCCGCCGCAGGCGACATCACCCCCAAGGTCGAACCTGTCGCGTCCGGCGAAGGCGTCCACCAACCGGGACTGGGCTGGACCATGACCATCCTGGGTCTGGGCGCCGCCGGAACCGGCGCCTACATGCTCTCCATCGACGGCGACAGCACCTGCGATGAAGGCTCACTGACCCAATGCCCCGAAATCTTTGAAACCACAGCTGGCGGCTCGACCCTCCTGGGCCTGGGCGCCGCCACTGCCGCCGCTGGCATCGTCCTGGTCGTCCTCGACGCCGTCACCCCCGAAGGCTCACCCGAACCGGCCAAAACAGACGACAAACCCGCCAGCGAACCCGAAGCCGAGATTCAGTTCGGCATTGACCCCGTCAACCAGGGCGCCTTCATGCGCGTTGACTGGTGAACGCAAACCCAAACGCACCCGACAGACTCATGCCAAAGTGAGTCGAACGTCTGCACTTTGGCACCAAGCTTCATACCAGCCTGAAGCCCACCTGACCGCTCTCTCTTGGTTTGAGCGCCTAAAAGTCTGTCCCCACCCCAAAGCTCAACACCGGGACGGCGCTCGTTCGAGCGCCTTGTTCAAAGACCGTCACGCCTCTGAGTTCGCCCGTCATCGAGAACATCACCCCTGTGGGTGGATAGAGGTTGACCGTCATCCGCGCGTTGGTCAGCACACCCATTTCCTCAAAGAAATCGGCCACGCCAAACGACTCGACCCCCAAACCCACACCGGGTTCAAAGCCAAACCACCCCACGCGCCACTCATGGCTCCCAAGCAACACCAGGTGCAAAAGCCGCAGCTCGTTTTGGGAAGGATCCACAAGATCCTCTGAGATCACCGGATGGAAACTGCCTCCGGCCTCCAGGCCCACGCCCCAACCACTTTGGCCAAGGTCCACGTCCAGACCCACCGAACCGCCCACGGAACTTTCAAAAACCCCGGTGTCCTGCCCGGTCAGCGACACCCAACCCAGCTTGGCCCGCAGTCCAAAGCCCAACTTAAAGGGCGGCGGCATCGCCGCGCGCTTCGCCTCCAACTCGGCCACGGCGTCGCTGACCAGCACAGCCCGGCGCCGCGTCCACACCCCCTGCCCCAACGCACGCGCGGTGCCCACGGCCCGATGGGCCAACCCAGGGGCGAGCCGCTCTGCGCGGACCTCATAGAAGACCTTGAAGAACCTGGGGGGGACCTCTGGGCCGGACAACTCGTAGGACGGCGAGAGCGACAGTTGCCACCGAAACACACGCCGGGCCGCACGCACTTGCCGCAGCGCCAGGTGACTGACCGCCAGGATTCGCCCAGCTTCGAGCAAAGTCGGCACGTCGTCCCTCTTGACCCCAGGCGGCAAGGTGCCATCGCCCTTTGAGGCGTACCAAATGGGCAGCAGCGCCAGCAGATCCGTGACGCAGGCGTAATCCAGCTCCTGGTAACAGGCCTGGGCTTCAGCGATGGTCTGGCGAGGAACCTGGGCGGGGCGCGAGTCCCCTTGAGCCTGTGCGCACGGGTGCCATGAGCAGCATAAAATCCCCGCGACGACCGCTGCGGTCGCCGCTGTGCTCCAACGCGGCGCGCTCATGGGCGCTCCAACGCATCGTCGCTGGGCAAAAGGCCGTCCTGGCGAGTTTCGAGCGCTTCGAGTACCTCAAAGTCGATCCGAGAGATGAGCGACTCGTCCAGGCTCTCGATTTCGACCTTCAGCGTGCGATCGCCAAGCGGCGCCGTTTGGGAGATCTGCACGTCAAAGCAAATCGGAAAGCGCTCCTCACCAAGCTGCTCAAGAAGCTCCTCGACGTTGGGACGCTGGCACCCCAGACCCTGACCGGTGTTGAAGCCAAGGAGGTTGATCCCTGGGCCTGCGTCAAACTCGACCACGGACTCGAACTGATCGTTTGGCAGATCAAGGAGGGCCACCAGAGACACCGAGGCCCCCCGGCGCCCCAAGTCGGGAAAGAGCGCGGTGTTGATGGAGCGTTTGGTTTCTGGGGCATAGAGGACAAAGGCCGGTTCACAGGCGCTTAAGACCACCAGGAGGCATGCCGCCAGCACCCACCGGTCAACGACACACCCCTGCCACCCACTGGACACCAGCGCACTGCGCTTCGCAGGGGTTGAGGTAGGTCTGGTCGTCCGCTCCACAGACGGGGTTTTCCACCGGCTGACATTCACAGGGAGGGGCCTCGCGACACGCACAGATCTCGCATCCATCGCCATCGACGGCGAAACCGTTTTCGCACTGGACCCCGCACCCGTCAAGGGAATCGCTTGGACAACAGGCCCCGACGCTCGTCACCGGCTGCTGAGCACACCGGGCTTCACAGGGGTTGTTGTAGGTCTGACCGTCGGCGCCGCAGACAGGGTTGTAGACCGGCGAGCAGTTGCAGGGCAAGCGACATTGCCCGTCGGCGCAGAGGTGGCCAGGGCGGCATTCGGAGTCAAAGCTGCATTGCTGGGGCGTCTCGGGCGGCACACACACGCCGACGCAGGGCGACTGCGCCTCGGGGTCCTGCTCACAGAGTTCTTCGCGGCCTCCAAGCGGACGGCACGCAAAACCCGACGGGCAATCGCTGCGCTGCTGGCAGGTCGGCGGACAGATGTCATCAAAGACCACCTCAACGCCCGCCCGCTCTGCCTCACAGAGGTTGTTGTAGGTCACGCCGTTGATGCCGCAAACCGGCTCAAGCTTTTGGGGACAAGCGCCGGTGGAGCAGGTGCACATGGGGCAGCCGTCGGCGTTGCGTTGATAGGCCTCACACTCCACCTCACAGCCCGACCACACACACTGAGCGTCACACGCCCCGGCGTACGCCAGCTTCTCGCCTCGGCACTCGGCCTCACAAGCGTTGGTGTAGGTGCGTCCATTAAGGGTGCAAACCGGCTCGACGCGCTCGTCGCAACGATCGCAGGGAGATTTGCACACGCAGGTGGGACAACCGTTGGTGTCGAGCACATAACCGTCGGCGCAGAGTTGATTGCAAGAGAACTCGGGGCACTCATCGGCGCAGGCCTCCAGGCTGACCACCTCGACCCCCTGACATCTGGCCTCGCAGGAGTTGGCGTAGGTCACCCCATCAGCGCCGCAGACCTGCTCCAGATCACCAGTGCAGGCGCAGTCATCGACACACTGGCCATCGACACAGATTTGAGACGCGCCGCAGTCGGCCGAGGTCTGACAACGGGCCACACACTGACAGGAGCGGCACCCTCGGGCGTCATTGAGGAAGCGGCCCTGACAACTGCCGTCGGCATGGCACTCCATCACCTCACAAGCCGGGGCGTTGCACCCTCCGGCACACTCAAGGGACAACTCATAGCCGCCCTGCCCGCGCCCATCGAAGGACGTCACCAAAACCAGGTACTCGCCCAGCTCGGGCAACTGCACCCGGGTCAGCACGGCGCTGTTGCCGATGCCGCCGTCATCATCAAAGGCCACGTGACGACCCCAGATGTTGCCGTCGCGCCGGGGTCCGTAGACCATGACCACCGGATCGCCCTGCCCTTCGGTGCTGACCACATCGACGTCAAGAACGGTGTAGGCGCCGCCATAAACCAGATACCCCTGAAAAGGGGCGTCCTCAAAGCGGCCCTGGCGCCGATCTCCATCGAGGCTGAGCGGATCGGGCGACACCCACATCTTCTCAGGGGCCGGGGCTTCACCCCAGATCGCAGGCCGGTAAGGCGCCTTGTCATCGCCGTCAGGTCCGCACCCCATCAGGAAGCCGCCCACCACACACAGGGTCAGGAGCCAACCAAACGGCGTTGTATTGTGTCGAAGACTGGAGTTCATGCAGTCCGTTCTCTTTTCCAGGCCGTGCGTCTTGTCTGGTACGGGCGCTGCGATCACAGCGCGTCCAGCGCGCACCCAAAAGGGAATCTGCAAGAGTCACGCCCAGATCAACTGGATAGGGTTGCACCTCGCGCAGACCGCGCACCACCCCATCATCGACGATCCACCGTGACATGTCGAGCCGACAGTGGTGCCGGGGCGAGCGTCAAGCCAGGTTGACGATCGCCTCAGGGTCATTCAGGTTGCTGACAGCCATCTTCGGGGGGGTGAGTGGAGCGCAAGAGCGATGTGCGGGTGGGAGCAAATTGGTTGGGCGCTTCGGCCAACTCGATCAGCCCCCCGATGGCCAGGGAGGAGCCGCCCTCAAGAGTGGCCCCCGAGCCTCCAATGGGGTGATAGGGGGGCGGCTCGGGGGATGGGGCCAGGCCGCCGTCGTTGATGAGCACCGCGTCGGCGCGCGGCTTGAAGGGCAGCGCCACGTCATCGCCGATGCCGCCGATCAACCAGTGCCCTTCGGGGCGCTCAAGGACCAACGCAAAGGCCCGCTGTGAGAGCGCGGCGGTGGTGCCGGGGCCCAATGTCACAGAGCGCTGGACGAGTTGACCGGGCTGGGTCTCTTCAAGGCGAAAGAGCACCGGTGAGATGGCGGCGCTGGCGATCGGAATGGCGTCGGGCTCGGCGTCGGTGAAGACAGGCAGGCCACCAACGATGGTGACCCCGTCAGGGCCGGGGATGGCTGCGGAGAAGGCCGCTGGGCGCATCAACTCGGCGCTGGCAGGGTCCTCGGTCACTTGCAGCACACTCACCGAGAGGTTGCCGCCACGGACATCGACCTGCTCAACCAGCGGCGTTCCAGCGCCTATGTTGCCGCCAATGATCCAGAAGAGCCCTGGCTGGGGAGAGTGAATGACGGGAGCGATCCTGGGCGCGGCCATGGCCACGGTGACGGCCTCGGGGCCATCGGGGCCCAGACGCACGACGGTGAGTTGTTGGCTGACCTGAGCGGGGGTCTGGGCGGTGTCGATGCCGCCCGCTACGATGACGCGGTCGCCGTCTTCGCTGCGCGACACGCCCGCGCCAGCCCCAAAACGGGCCGGGGGCGCCCAGGGTGCTGGGCGCACGGTGATGCTGTCGCCCACGGACTCAACCCACACAGACGAGCCCACCGTCGCCCCCTCGGGCGGGCCAAAGGCGAGCAGGTCGCCGTGGTTGGCGGTGAATCCTTCCACGATTGAGGAGGCGCCGCCGACGAGCAAGAGCGCGTCGGGCTGGCCGGGCGCAGGTGCGGCCACCAACGACGCGGCCATCCCGGTCGGTTGGGGAAGCCGCGCGCCGGTGTCTTCAAAGGCGCCGCTGTTCAGATCATAGCGCCAGACCACATCGGAGGCCTCGGCGGGGCCCTGGCTGGTCCAAGACGTCAGCCCTCCTGCAACCCAGACCGAGCGGCCATCAGGGCTGAAGGTCGAGGCAAAGGCCAGCGGCTCTTGGGGCTGCTGCTGGGCGCAGGCAAAGCCCTCGGTGGGCAGCAAGAGCACCTGGGTCCTGGCATTGCGCCCCACGGACACGTCCACGCTGGGGACCTGACCGGCCCACAACCCGGGATCATCGACCTGACGGCACGCGGTGATCTCCAGCCGGTAGTCTTCGCCGGGAGGGATCTGCTCAAAGAGCAAAGATCCCACCTGCCCGGCCACCTCCCGAACCCGGTCCAAGACCACCTGGCCGTCTGCATCAAAGACCTCCAGGCGCACCGCCCCGATGTTGACGGCGCCCTGATCGTCGTTGAGCGCGCGTTGACGCGCCGAAGGCTCACAGAGCAAACCAGCGGGGGTGTCGTCGGTCACCTGGGGCAACACGCGCACGGTGACGCCGGGGCCATCGGCACCGTTGGCGTCGCCACAAGCCTGCGCGCCCACCAGCGCGGCGGCCACAAAGACCATCATCACACAGCGCCGCGCCCAAAACGCTCGCCGCCAGGAACCTGCCCGCACCAACGGGGCCATACAAACCTCCAGCGCGCTGCACACCACAAAGCGCCGCCCATCCCAACAAAAAACGCACCAGCCAGTCTTTTAGAGCAACTGCGTGGCGTCACAAGCCCAAAACAGAGCCTGCACGGGCCACTTTACCAGCAAACACCTCGGTTCTCGATCTTCATCGGCGGTGACCACAGACTTCAACGGCGCAAATCCTGCCAGGGTTGCCTGTCTTGGATCGGGTCTTTATCCTTGCGCGCTGCGTCGCGGCGCACGTGACCACAGGATCGGCAGCCCCATCAAGGGCCACAGCCACACCACCGACGATCATCACCGGGAGCCACACCAGACCGTGAACCGCCCTCTGCACACTGACGATTACGACTACGATCTGCCCCCAGAGCTGATCGCGCACCAACCCGCCGCCGAGCGCACCGGCAGCCGCCTGATGGTGGTTCAGGGCCATGAGCGGCAGGTGGTGCCCTTTGGAGAGATTGGCTCCTTCTTGCGCCCCGGAGATCTGCTGGTCTTCAACGACACCCGCGTGGTGCCTTGCCGCCTGGTGGCGCGCAAACCCTCGGGGGGCCGCGTGGAGGTCTTTATCCTGGGCCCCGCCGAAGGTTTGGACTGGTCCGCCCCGGCGTCTGTCGATGGGCGCCTGCGCGCCAGGGCGCTGACCCGCTCCAGCAAGGTCCTAAAGCCCCAGACCTCGCTGCGCGTCGAAGGCATGGAGGCCGTTGAGGTCAACCTGGAGACGCGCCTTGAAGGCGGCGCCTGGGAGATCACCATTGGGGGCGCCGCCAGCCTCCTGGACCTTGTCGAGGCGGCGGGGGAGATGCCGCTGCCGCCCTACATCGTCAAGCGCCGCAAAGACCTGGGTCAGGACACCGCCCAGGACCAGGATCAGGAGCGCTACCAGACCGTTTACGCGCGCCACCCTGGCGCCGTGGCCGCCCCCACCGCCGGGCTTCACTTCAGCCAGCCGCTTTTGGATGCGTTGGTGGAGGCGGGCGTCGAGCTTGGCTTTGTGACTCTGCACGTGGGCATCGGGACCTTTCGGCCTTTGGCCGAGGGCCCCATCGAAGACCAAGAGCTGCACGAAGAGACCTACCTGGTCAGCCCGGAGTTGGCCGCACAGGTGGCCAAGACGCGCGTCCGAGGAGGCCGGATCATTGCTGTGGGCACGACCTCGACCCGCGCTTTGGAGGATCAGGGCGCGCTCCACGACGGGGGGCTTGTCCCGGGGGCCTTCAGCACGCGGATTTTCATCAAGCCGGGGCACCGCTGGACGGTGGTGGACGCCATGGTGACCAACTTTCACCTGCCGCGCTCCAGCCTCATGGTCCTCATCAGCGCGCTGGGCAGCCATCGGGCCATCCACGAGGCTTACGCCGAGGCCATCGACAAGCGCATGCGCTTTTACAGCTACGGCGACGCCATGTTGCTCTTTGCACACAACCCCGCGACGACCACCACAGCCCAAGACCACAAGGAGGGGCTCTGATGCCCACCACGGACCCCACAAAGGCACGCTTTGACCTGGCCCCGTTTGAAGTCACCGCCCAGGATGGTCAGGCCAGACAAGGACGCCTGACGCTGGCCCACGGCGACGTTCACACCCCCGTCTTTATGCCGGTGGGCACCTACGGCACCGTCAAGGGCATGCCGCCGGAGGCCATCGAGGCCACCGGCGCCCAGATCATCCTGGGCAACGCCTACCACCTCTACATCCGGCCCGGCCTGGAGATCCTGGGGTTGCACGGCGGCTTGCATAAGATGATGGGGTGGAACAAGCCCATCTTGACCGACTCGGGCGGTTATCAGGTCTTTAGCCTCAAGGAACTGCGCAAGATCAGCGAGGAGGGTGTGGAGTTTCGCGACCACAAGGCCGGGGACAAGCACAAGCTCACCCCCGAGGCCATCATCGCCGCCCAGGAGGTCATCGGCTCGGACATCATGATGGCCTTTGATGAGTGCCCTGACTTGACGCGCCCCAGGCGTTACCTGGAGGCCTCGATGGCGCGCACGACGCGCTGGGCCAAGCGTTGCCTTGAGGCCAGGACGCGGCCCGACTGCGCGCTCTTTGGGATCACCCAGGGCGGCGTGGATCTGGAACTTCGCCAGCGGCACATCGAGGAGTTGTGTCCGCTGCCCTTTGATGGCTTCGCCATTGGGGGATTGAGCGTGGGTGAGGCCAAGAGCGCGATGTACGAGACGGTGGAGGCGGTGGCGCCGACCCTGCCGGCGGACAGGCCGCGCTACTTGATGGGGGTGGGCACGCCCAACGACTTGCTGGAGTGCATTCGACGCGGCGTGGACATGTTTGACTGCGTGCTGCCCACGCGCAACGGGCGCAACGGTCAAGTCTTCACCAGCCAGGGCCGCCGGATCATCAAGCACGCCCGGCACAAGAAGGATTTGGAGCCGCTCGACCCCAACTGCGACTGCTACACCTGCCAGAATTACTCGCGGTCCTACATCCGCCACCTCTTTGTCAACAACGAGATGTTGGCCGGTTACCTGCTGACCCTCCACAACATCCACTACTACATCAACCTGGTCGACGGCGCCCGCGCCGCCATCGCCGCCGGGGGGCTGGACGCCTACATTGCCCGCGTCCAGGCAGGCTGGGAGGCTGGGGACACCTGAGAGCCGTTGTGGTGGAACTGCTGTCGGACAGAAGGCTCAACCCGAGGTCCAGGTCCGATGGAACCAGGACCCGACACCGCTGCGCTCGAACAAACCAGGGTTGATGGTCATATGGGTGTCTTTGTAGAGCATGGCCTCTTTGACCAGCCCGCCAAGCATGATGTCCCAACATGTGGCGTGTTCATCGTAAAAGTCGATGATGGTGAACCACTCTTTATCGATGATGTTTTCCTTGCGGCCAGTGACAAAGCTGCTGTAGGCGCTGTAATCGCGGATATTGAGCCCCAATGCCTCCTGACGCTTTCTGTAGTCGGCCTTTGAGATGCCATTGGGGCCTTGGTTGAGCTGGCCAGTGAAGTCCGCGGCCAACTCAGGCCGAGATGGGATCTTGACCTCCCAGCCATCGTCATCATCCCATGTGATCCACCCATCGGTGCCAGACATCAACTCGGTCGAGGTCGTGGCGTTGACGTCGCTCAGCACCATGTAGAGACTGGCCTGCGGCTCCATGGCCAGTTCAGGAAAGCGCTGCTTGAGCATCTCTTCAACGGCACCAATTCTGGGCAACCCCTTGCTCAGATGATTGCGCATCTGCTTAAGCGCACTGGGCGCGATTTTGTTCATCGAGTCCCCATTGTAGGTCTCGCCGACAAAAGACACGCTCTTGCAGACAAACGCCGTTGCCCAACGTCGCCCTGGAGACATCCACTGCCGAAATTCCCCGCCCGCAAGCCAGAGCTTTCTTCGAGTGGCTTTGCGGATGGCCTCGTCCAGCTCGTCTTTGATGTATTCTGCCTGGGATCGGTTGAGATCGATGGGATGTCCAACCACCAACGCTCCATAACCCATAGAAAGTCCTCCTTGGTACGCGAACCACTCACCATATGTACAGACAACCACTAAGACCACTTCACAACATTTCAACCTTTCGGCCAAAGCGCGCCACCTGGCAGATGAGATTGAAGTTGATGCCAGGGAGGCCTCCAAGAGGGAAAACGGTTCATTGGGCGCACTTGACGCCGTGGATGTGGTCTGTTAGGACATTCGGGCTTTGCCGATGCCCTTTGAAATGTTTTAAGGGCGCGCCCCTTGAAGCGGTGATGATGGGGCGTAGGTTGAAGGTCCGCATCGTCAGGTGATGTTTGAAGAGCCCGGTGTTTTGGCGGTCGCAGTCGTTTGTGGACGCCGCTGATGTTGCCCATCAGGACACAGATGAGGGTTCGGGCCTGACTTGGAGCTGTAGCGATGAATGGAATGTGGAGCGCAATCGCCCAGGGTGCACAACCCGGTGGCGGTGACCTGTTTAGCATGATGATGCCGTTGATCATCATCTTCGGGGTCATGTACTTCCTGGTGATCCGGCCTCAGAACAAGAAGCAGCAGGAGCACCAGAACTATCTGGACAATCTCAAGGCGGGCGACCGCGTGGTGACGCAGGGCGGCTTGCTTGGCAAGATTACCCGCGTCGAGAGTGACGTGGTGGTGTTGGATCTGGGGGACCGGGTCAAGGTGCGCGTGCTTCGCGCGCAGATTCTGGGGCCGCAGGTCAAGGACAAGCCTTCGACAGACGGCGATAACGACGACAGCAAGAAGAAATAGAGCGGGGTAGCGAGGATGCACAGATCCTGGCAGATCAAGACCGGGATGGTCGTGGTGGCGGCGGTATTGGCGATCATGTCGCTGGTGCCCACCGTCTTTACGCCGTCGAAAGACAGTGGAGAGGCAAACCCTGAGTGGCTCACGAGCTACGAAGAGGTCTGGAACCGGCGTTTGAGCCTGGGGTTGGACCTTCAGGGAGGGCTGCTGCTGCAGTACAAAGTTGAAGTTGAAAAGGCGGTCCGCGACAAAGTCGACCGCCTTGAAGAGGACATGGTCAAGCGCCTCAAGGCTGCCGATGGCGCCCTTGAGGTCACCAGCGAGCGCGAAGGTGAGGTGTCTTTCTACCTGACCTTCGCCGACCCCTCCAAGATCGAGGCGGCGCTCAACGAAGACCTGATGTCCTACTTCAGCGAGATGCTGCGCTCGGACCTGCCCGATGGGCGGATCAAATTTGAAATGGATCCGGCCTACATCGAGCAGACCCAGGAATACGCCATGGAGCAGGCCATCGGCACCATCCGCGAGCGCGTTGACGCTCTGGGTGTGTCCGAGCCTGACATCAAGAAGTCGGGCAAGAGCGACATCGTGGTGCAGCTTCCGGGTCTGGGCGAAGAGGACTTCGAGCGGGCCAAGAACCTCATCGGCACCACGGCTCAGCTTGAGTTCAAGATGGTCGATGAGAGCGGCTTCGCCGGTTTCTTCAACTCGGTGGCCAAGGACCTGCCCCCGGGACTGCGCCTGGACAACTCCAGCGGCACCACCATCACCGGTAAGAGCAAAGAAGATCTTAAGAAGTTCTTCGCGGGCAAGGTCCCGGCCGACAAGCAGGTGGTCTACGAAGAGATCGTCTTCTACGTGGACGCCGAGAAGACCATCCGCGACGAAGAGAAGTCCTTCTGGCGCAGCCACCTGGTCTTTGATCGCACGGAGTTGACCGGTGAGTACATCACCAACTCCCAGATCTCCACCGACAGCCGCACCAACAAGCCCTACGTCTCATTGACCTTCGACTCGACCGGCGCGGAGATCTTCGGCAAGATCACCACCGAGAACGTCGGCAAGCGCTTTGGCGTCATCCTCGATGACGTCCTCAAGAGCGACCCGGTCATCAACGAGCCCATCCCGGGCGGCCGCGCCCAGATCAACATGGGCGGCTACAAGAGCTACAGCGAGATCTTCCAGGAGGCCAAGGACCTGACGATCGTCCTGCGCCACGGCGCGCTGCCTGCGCCGATTCACAAAGAGTTTGAGACCAGCGTTGGTCCGAGCCTGGGCGCCGACTCGGTGACCAAGGGCCGCAACGCCCTGCTGGTGGCCTCGATCTTCGTCGTCATCTTCATGCTCATCTACTACAAGGTCTCGGGCGTCATCGCCAACGTGGCCCTCATCCTCAACGTCGTCTTCATCATGGCGGGGCTCACGGCCCTCAACGCCACGCTGACGCTGCCGGGCATCGCGGGCATCATCCTGACGATCGGTATGGCGGTCGATGCGAACGTCATCATATTTGAACGTGTGCGAGAAGAGCTGCGCATGGGCAAGAGTCCCAAAGCGGCAGTGGACGCGGGTTACGCCAAGGCGCTCAGCGCCGTTCTGGACGCCAACATCACCACCGGCATCGCCGGGGTGGTCTTGATGCAGTACGGTTCGGGCCCGATTCGCGGTTTCGCCGTCACGCTCTTGATCGGGATCATCTCCTCGGTCTTCACCGCCGTGGTCGTCACCCGGCTTTTCTACGATTTCATCAACGACAAGTACAAGCCGGCGACGCTGAGCATCTGACCCACGTTGGGGACAGGAGAAGAGTTCCATGAATATCATTAAACCAGGGACCCGCTTCGACTTTGTCGGCAAGCAGAAGCAGTTTCTCGTGCTCTCGGCGATCCTCGTGACGCTGAGCCTGGGTTCCCTCTTTGTGCCCGGCCTCAACTTCGGGGTCGACTTCAAGGGCGGCTCGGAGTTGATCCTTGCCTTTGAGCAGACCGTCGATATCGAAGACGTCCGCAAGGCCACAAGCGGCCTGGGTTACGAGGGCGCCGACGTGCAGAGCTTTGGCTCCGCCGACGAGAACCGCTTCCTCATCCGCCTGTCGAAGATCTCCGAGCTCAACGAGCAGTCGGTGGGCAAACTCGAAGAGAACTTCAAGACCAAGATCGGGCCCGTCAAACGCCTGAGCTGGAGTGAGACCGGCGGTGACGTCGTCTACGTGCGCTTTGACAAGGGCGAGGTGGACCAGGCGGCGCTGACCACGGCGGCCAACGAGGTGGGTCTGGGCGACTTTGAGGTGACGCTGCGCGGCACCGGCGAGCGCGCCGAGTACCAGTTGAAGCTGACCGAACTCCAGGGCCGCGTGGCCGACAGCTTCGCCAAGACCTTCAACAAAGACGGTCAGGCCCAGGTCTTCAACCCCACCAAGGGCGTCGAGCGCGTGGAGACGGTCGGCCCCCGTGTTGGTGAGCAGCTTCGCAACAACGGCATCCTCTCGGTGCTCATCTCGCTGCTCTTCATCCTCATCTACATCGCCTTCCGCTTTGACATCCGTTACGCCCCCGGCGCCGTCGTGGCCCTCTTCCACGACGTCTCGATCACGCTGGGTGCCTACGCCGTCCTGCAGATGGAGGTCAGCCTGCCCATCATCGCAGCGCTGCTGACGATCGTCGGTTACTCACTCAACGACACCATCGTCATCTTTGACCGCATCCGCGAGAACTTCGGCAACCTGGCCGGCCGCCCCATCGAGGAGCTGGTCAACATCTCCATCAACGAGTCGCTCAGCCGCACCTTGCTGACCTCGTTGACGACCATGGTCGCGGTTGTCGCGCTGCTGATCTTTGGTGGTGGACTCATCCAGAACTTTGCCTTTGCGCTCATCGTCGGTGTCGTCGTCGGTACCTACTCTTCGACCTTCATCGCCTCGCCGATCCTCATCGGCATGCACCACTGGCTCGAAGCGCGCAAAAAGACCCAGGCTGCTTTGCTTGCACAGCAGGACAAAGAGAACGCCCAGCAGGCTCAGGTCTGAATCGCGGGTGACGCATGAATTGAGGGGCTGCGGCCCCTCTTTTTTTGTCTGCAGCCATCCTTGGCCAGGACTCGACGGCATAACGGCATAAAAAAGGCCGCCAGCCGCCCATTGGCGGGGGTTGAGCCGTTCTTTTAAGGCCCTTATCACCCCTCGGGGTGCCAATTGCCGCCCTTGTCTGTATAATGTGCGCTGACGCACCGAGAGCCTGCCGATCACTGGGAGCCACAACCTCGACATGCCGCCTCAGTTCGAGAGACAGTGGCGCCTGAACGTTCAGGACGCTGCAGCCGCCAGACGGCTCAGCCACGCGCTGGGCATCACCCCGCTGACTGCACGGATCCTCATCAACCGAGGCATCCGCGAGCCCGAACGCGCTGACCTCTTCCTCAACCCGCGCTTTGCCCACCTGCATGACCCCAACCTCATGCATGACATGGACAAGGCCATCCACCGCACCCTTGAGGCCATCCGCGACTCCGACCCAATCCTGGTCTACGGAGACTCAGACGTGGACGGCATCACGGCGGCGGTGTGCGTCTACCAGTTTTTGTCGCGCCTGGGGCTGGACACCAGTTGCCACATCCCAGGGCGGACCGACGAAGGCTATGGGCTGACCAACTCAGCGGTGGAGCGCGCGGCGGCCGATGGCATCCGCCTGATCATCACCACCGACTGCGGGATCAGCAACCACGAGTCCATTGCCCTGGCCAAAACCCACGGCATCGACACCATCGTCATTGATCACCACACGCTGCCGGCCCAGTTGCCCGTGGCCAGCGCCATCCTCAACCCCCTCCAGCCCGAGTGCGCCTTCCCGTTCAAGCGTCTGGCGGCCGTCGGGGTGAGCTTCAACTTCATCATGGCGCTCAACCGGACCCTCTCGGACCTGGGGGCCTTCCCCAACGGCAGCCCCAGCATGCGGGACTACCTGGATCTGGTGGCGCTGGGGACGGTGGCCGACGCGGTGCCGCTGATCGATGAAAACCGCATCTTTGTGCGCCTTGGACTGGAGGTCTTGCGCCGCCGAAGGCGCCCTGGGACCCAGGCGTTGATGGACCGCGCGCAGGTTGAGGGGCGCCCTGTCACAGCCCGCACCATTGGATACCGCCTGGCGCCGCTGATCAACGCCGCCGGGCGTATGGGCGACGCCAACCGCTGCGTCGAGTTGCTCTCAACAGGCTCCTACCGCCGCGCGCTGGCGCTGGCCCAGGAGTTGGAGAAAGACAACGCCCGACGCCAGCAGGCCGAGCGCGACATCCTCAAAGAAGCCACCCGGATGGCCGAAGAGCAGTTCGACCAGGGCCGCCACCTGTTGATGCTCTCGGGCGAGGGCTGGCATGAGGGCGTGCTGGGCATTGTGGCCAGCCGGATCAAAGAGCTCTTTCATCGCCCTTCGGCGTTGGTGGCCATCAACCCCACCAGCAAGCGGGCCAGAGTCTCGCTGCGGGCCATCGCGGGCGTGGACCTGATCGCGGCCATGACCCCGCTTGAAGACCGCCTCAACTCCTTTGGTGGTCACACTGCCGCTGCGGGCATGTCGCTGCACGCCGACAACCTTGAAGAGGTCTACACAGCCCTCAACGACGCCATTGGCCTGCAACTGGCCAATCCGCCCGTGCCTCAGCTCAACCTGGACACCTTTGCCTCGCTCGATGAGCTTGGCGACAACTTCCTGGACGATCTGGGGGCGCTGGCGCCCTTTGGGGTTGGCCACGGCGAGCCAGCGTTGTTGGTCGAGCAGGTCCGCTGCGTGCGGCGCCGGATCGTCGGCGAGCGCCACCTCAGGCTCCAGGTCCGGGGCGGACAGACCATCAGCGAGGCCATCGGCTTTGCGCTGGCCAGCCAATACAGCATCCTGAGTCAAGACGTGGACATGGCGCTGACCCCCAGGCGCACCACGCACCGAGGGCAACCCAAAATGGAGTTGCACATCAAGGACCTGCGCACCGCTGGCACAGGCTCCCTGGTGCGCCTGCCCCTCCAAAACCCCACACCCGCTGGAGGCCACTGAAGGAGGCACCCCCATGGCTCGCCGTCGACCTCGCCGCACAGCGGCAAGCACCAGCCGCATGCGCGGCCCAGGCTCCCCAGAGGTAATGACGATCCTGCTTCTGGCAGCGATCCTGGTCTTTGTGCTCGTCTTCAAAGGCCGCATGGCCGAGAGCTTCTCCAACCTGATGGGCTCTTTCTCTGGTCCTGCGCCTCAAATCGCCCCGTCCACAGGCGGCGGAGGCAATCAGAGCCCTTGACGGGCCCCAGAGGCAGCGTTAATCAAACATAAGCCGTTGGCAGACGGTTTCCCACAACAACAATGAGACCAACATGAGTCAGCAGTCGCCACAACAAGAGCCCAAGAGCGTAGACGAGGACATGGTCGACGAGAACGCCGACCAGGACAGTCGTCGACGTCAGGGGCGCCTTCCCCTGGGTGTGGACGACATTGCCAGGCTCATGAAGGTCTTTCTGGAGCTGCGCCCCATCGGGCAGGAGACCGCCGAGCGTGTTCTGGAGGTCTTTCTCAAGCTCCTCAACCGCAGAGAGGTTCTTGAGCGCATCCTGCGCAGTGAGTTCATGCGCAACGTGCGAGACATGCAGTCCGAGATCACCGAGGCCATCGGCATTGCCAGCCAAGCTGATGTGCAGGAGATCAAGACCAAGCTCGATGTGGTGACGGAAAAACTCGATCGCTTGCAGCGCACGCTGGATGAGATCTCGGTTGAGGTGGAAGAAGCTTAAGGCGCCGTCTGGGGTGCACACCGCGGCAAGGAGCGCGGGTGGTTCAAGCGGCGATCCAAGGCAGGATCCAGTCCGCGACCACACAACAGACCATCGGGTGTCATGAACGTCGCAAGGCGCTGTGGGGCCGGGTGGACTGTCGATATGCAGCGGATTGAAGGAGCTTGGCACAGCCCCGTGATGTTGTTTGGGGCTGTCTGAGGCGATGGGTGGGCCGTGACCCTTGAAAGGGTGCGGCCAAGCGGCGTAGGATGAGCCCGCAATAGAAAACGCCCATCAATCAACATCAAGATTTTGAAGACAGGCGCAGGCCAATGCCAGACAGGTTTAAGTTGACGTTCTACGGCACTCGCGGCACCCGCACGGTTGCAGGCCCCGAGTTCGTCGAGTTTGGCGGTCATACGACTTGCATCCACATCGAAGCCGGTGATCGCCACCTGGTCTTTGATTCGGGCAGCGGGATCGTCAAGTTGGGCCAGGACCTGATGGGCAAGCACTTTGCCGCAGGCGCCCAGGGCCCCCTGGTCAGCTACCTCTTTCACACCCACTGCCACTACGACCACATCGTGGGCTTCCCCTACTACGGCCCGCTCTACTATCCGGACAGCACCACCTACGTTTATGGCCCGCGCAGCCCCATGATGAGCTTTGAAGACGCCATGCGGGCCTTTGTCCATCCCCCCTACCACCCCCTGCCGCTCCATGAGATGGAGGGTGTGGTGCAATGGGGCGAGGTCAACGAACCCGAAGCGATCTTCTTTGTGAAGGGCCAGGAAGAGCCGGTGGTGGTCAACGTCAAACACTCGCGGCTGCGCCAGCAGGCCCCGCCGCCCGAGGAAGTCGAGACCGTGGTGCGTTGCCTGCGGGGCTACAACCACCCCAAGAGCGGCGTGATGGTCTACCGGATCGAGCACGCTGGCCGAGCGGTCGTGGTGGCCACCGACGTGGAAGGTTATGTGCACGGCGATCAGCGCCTGATCCAGTTCTCCAAGAACGCCGAGGTGCTCATCCACGACGCGATGTTCACCCGCGACACCTACACCAACATGCCCGTGCCCACCCAGGGCTGGGGCCACGCCACCGTGTCGTGCGCCATGGACGTCGGTCGTCAGGCCGACGTTGATCGGATCTACCTGGTCCACCACAGCCCGGCCCACAACGACGCCAAACTGCGCCAGCTCGAAGAGCAGGCCCGCGAACTCTTCCCCCGGGCCATGTCAGCCCGCGATGGCCACAGCGTCGATCTCCTCGAAGACTTCCCGGCCAAGACCTAGACCACCCCCCAGACCACCGCAGCGCCGGTGCCAGACATTAGTACCATGGACATTCAGGATGTGACCTTTGACGAGGCGACCGAGACCTATCAGCGCGCTCGCCTCGACGCCATTCGGGCATGGGGCGCCGAGCGTCAGTTGCCCGGCCCCGTTCAAATCGAGATCGGCTCCAACCAGGGGAGATTCCTCAAGGGCTTGGCCCGCCTATACACCGACCGCAGCGTGTTGGGGATTGAAATCCGCCGCCGCTTTGTCGAGGTGCTCAGCGAAGAGTTGACCGATGAAGGGCTCACCAACGCCCAGGCGCTGGCCGCCGACGCCAACCTGGCGCTGCCGCTGCTCTTTGCCGACAACACCGTCGAGCGGATCTACATCCTCTTCCCCGATCCCTGGTGGAAGAAGCGCCACGCCAAGCGCCGGCTCTTCACGCCCGAGTTTTTGGGGTTGTTGGCCAACAAGCTGCGGCCTGACGGCCTGCTGGTCATCAAGACCGACGTGGAGCCCTACGCCGAGATCGTCAGCGAGTTGATCGACCAATCCCAGCGCTGGCGCCGGGTGATGCCCGACGATCCTGCCTGGCCCGAGGATGAGGACCAGTGGCCCAAGACCACCCGCGAGGGCAAAATCCTGCGCAAGGGCCTGCCGGTGTGGAAGATCTACGCCGAGCCCACCGGAGAGCTTCAGGAGGTCGATGGCCTGGAGGTCCCCATGGAGCGCTTTGCCAAGCCCGAGGTCACCATTGACCGGTCTCGCGGGCGGCGCCCTCGCCTTCGCAAATAACCTCCCATACCAAAATGCAGACGAGAGTCAGTCGGGCGTCTGTATTTTGGCATCAACTTGTCTTGTGGCCCAGAAGCTGTAGGCTGCAAGGGTGTTCTCTGTGGGTGCATGTGTGCGGCCATCACCGCGCACCCTTGCCTGGCTTGACGGCTGGGTTCGACACCTGCGGGAACAAGTGCGGGCGCTTTGTTGGTTCTTCCCCTGCCGACACCCTGCTGCGCATTGAACCCAATCGCGCACCTTGTCAAAGGCCCCGTTCAAGAGACCGTTTGCCCACGCAGGCCCATTCAATCAGGCGCGCGGGCATCATCAGATAAGAGGTCAAGTCAGATGCCAACACAGTACGAGCAGGAAGAGATGTTGGAGCGCATGCGCGACATCCTGGGCGAGGACTTCATGGTCCTCAAAGCCGTCGCCTACCATCTCGAAGAGGACTTTGACACAGGACAGGCCCACATCCGTTGCAAGTTGATCAACATCAGCAACGACAACGAGGTGATGAACGTCGAGGGCAGCGGCAGCGGCCTTGTGGATGCGTGCTTTCACGGGCTCCTGGCGCGGTTTGCCGAGCACCACCCATCGCTGCGCAGCATCTCCTTCAAGGATTTTGAGGTCAAAGGGCTCATGTCCACCGGAAACGAGGACAAGGCCAACGCCGAAGCTCAGGTTGAGTTGACGGTCTTGTCCAGCGAGCAGATTGAGTTCCCTTTCCAGGCCCAGTCGCGCTCCATCGGGCGTGCCAGCGTGGACACGACGGTCAAGGCGGTCAGCTACTTCGTCAACAGCGAGCGTGCCTTCATCCGCATCTACAACCACCTGCAGCACTACCGCAAAGCCAACCGGCCTGAGTTGGTCACCAAGTACCAGCTTCTGCTGGGGCAGATGGTGCAGAACACCTCGTACACCGAGGTGATCGAGCAGATCAAAAACAACGAACTGCCCACCTGAACGACTGCCTCAGAATCTCCCGTTCTGACTTATGGGGCCATAAGGTCGCCACAATGATGGCACCCCATCTGCCGATGGCCCCATAAAACGACGCCTGCCTCTTCACAAAATCCTCGGCACAACAGCCACTTCATATTGAACTATGAAGTGGCTTCGGCCAGTGCATAACGTGTCATTGAATATGCTTCAGGTATTTTTGCACACCTCTGTCCCACAAAACCATTGAACCATCAGTACCAAAAGAGGAGTTTTGCACATCAACCCCGATGCTCGCCTCACCCCAATGGTGAAAACAAAGGCAGAACCGATGCTTTGGGGCACCTTCACGGCGGGGTCGGCGCGGACAAACCAACTTATGAAGAAAGACTAGAATCCAAAACAAAGATCAAAATAAATAAAACTCAACACCATAACATTGACACAAACGAGCGTTCGCTTGCCACTTCGGCTTCCCAAAATGTGCAATTTTACACGTCTTACTGACACACCCATTGTAAAAATAATGTCTTCAAGACACTGCGAAAACACACAAACGTTTGCATTCTGAACCCCGTACCCTTAACGTAAAGCGCACCTTTGGCAGTCACATCAACATGGCACAACGCCTTGCAATGACCACAAAGGCAGCATCCACATCGTCAGGACCGGGATGCGTCACCCCAACGCTGTCTCGATCCAAACCCATCAGGGGGATCTTGGCTTCGTGGAAAAAATGGCCTTGCCGCTTAAGCAGTGACACAAATTGTCACTCTGAAAACAACTTATAGTTAAGAAACACAAAATGTGTTGCTTTTTGCAACACATGCGCTTTCACAATGCGCCAGCCTGGACCCTAGAGGAGACTCTGATGGCTTCTCCAGCACACGATACTGCGTCACCGCAAGAAACCGTCCTCATCCCGATCACCACCGTCAAGGTGGTCGTCGTCGATGATGACCCCGACATCTGCGAGCTTCTCTCACTGACCCTCGACGCCCCCGGACGCAGCGTTGAGACCTTTGAGAACCCCAGAGCCGCGCTCAAAGCGCTCGGGCAGGCCGATCACCATGTGGTTGTGCTGGACTTGATGATGCCCGAACTCAACGGCCTGGAGCTGCTCGAACAGCTGCGCCAACTCGACCCCGACGTCGGCGTCATCATCCACACCGCCAACGCCTCCTTCCAGAGCGTCACTGCCGCCATGAAGCTCGGCGCCGAGGCCTACCTGCGCAAACCCGCCACCCCCGAAGACTTCGAGGAGGCCATCAGCTCCATCCTGGCCAGCCGCGGCATGCTCGCCCGTCCCGTCAAAGCACTCTTGACGGACCTGGGCGCCAACATCCGCAAGGAACGCAAAGAGCGCGGCATGCTCCTTAAAGAGCTCGCGCGCCGCACCGGCATCTCCACCGGCGCCCTGAGCATGATTGAGCGCGCCCGCAACGCGCCCTCACTGACCGTTCTTCACCGGATCGCCCGTGGCCTCGATGTTCCCATCGTCGAGCTGCTGGGCACCTGAGCCCGACGCCCGACCAAGCGGCAACTCTTCTGAGCGCCGCTGGGCCAACCAGGTCGGGTTGAAGCGAATGCGGTGCGTCACCGAGCGGCGCGGCGCCTTGCGCATCGTGTCGTGCCACACCGTCACCTTGGCCACACCCGCGTTGCCGATCGTCAAATACGGAATGCCGTAGAGTGGATCGGTGTCGTAGATGTAAAAGACGTGCCAGTGGTTGCGACCGTCGCTGCGCAGCCCATAAATCACCACCGCGTCACCCGCCTCCACATCGCTGGACCAGCCCTCAATCTGCTCATAGAACTGCTCCTGGCGCATGTAGGGCACCCGCTCCTTCTCCCCGTACGACCAGACCTTCATCTGCTCGGGGTGCTTGGCCGCATAGCCCACAAGCACCCTCACCTGACGCTCGTTGCCCAGCAACTTCTTGAAGTCCAAAAACCCTTCGGTCCGCTCGCGCCCCTGACCCCTGGGCTTCCACCAGGCACCGCTCCAGCGCTCGGCGCTGTCGAGCACAAAATCAATGCAGACCTGCGGCACGTTGGGCTTCCCATCGTGCGTAAAGACCAGATAACCATCCCCATTGAAGCCAAAACGGTTGTGACCGGCGTAGTACGCATAGCGCCACATGATCCTCAACACACCGTCTTGCTGGCCCTTCTCCGTTCGCGGCTCGTCAAAACGCAGCCGCTCGGCCACCATCTGCTCCCCGGCCTGAATGATCCCTGCCTGGTAGGAGGCGTTGCGCCGACGCAGCGTGATCCGGTCCATCGTCTGGCTGCCGGGCTCCATCTGCGGCACCACCACCGCCAAAACTCGCCGCCCGTCCACGTCAAACGCTGCCCCTTCAAACGACACCTCGCCGTCCAAATGGGCCTGGCCACGAAGCAGATCCTCACCCACGCTGCTGACCTCAAACGCCCTCAACCCCAACGGCGGACGCAGCCGGGACACGTCCCAGCCATGGTGCCCTTCAAGGAGGGCTTCGCGCGTCGTGGCCACCCGATCGAAGATCAAGAGTCTGGCCTTGTTGCCCGCCTGAGGACCGTCGGCATGAACGTAGCTCCAACGGCGCCAGCGGCGCTTCTTTTGCAGCCGGTAGACCACGTCGCCGCGCCGCAGAAAAATCTCGTCCTCATCAAAAAGGTGGCGCAGGGTGAGCCGGGTGAAGAGCTGACGGGCGACCTTCTCGTCTTCGACAAAGAGGTAGCCGTCGCGCAGCAGGACGTTGCGGATGTAGGCCTTGTCGCGCCTGTGGGCGCGGATCATCCGCTGGATGAGGCCCCACTGCCTGCGGCCCTTTGAAGACCAGATCTCCTGGGCGTTCTGGGCGGCCTTGGGGTTGGCGTCCAACCACTGAAGCTGCGCCGGGGACAAGCCAGGGGTGTGGGTAAAGAGCACCGGCACCACCCAGGCAAAGCGCGCGGTGCGGTGGATCGCCTGGCGATAGATCGCCAGACCACCGCGCACCTCCACCGGGTCCTGGTAGCTCGACGCGGGCGCTGGCGCGGGCTCCGGTCGCTTGTCGCGCGTGGCGATCAACCCGTCGAGCGTCTGGGCGTCTGGACAGAGCATCACATCGACGCCCTGCTGACCAAAGCCAGGCTCCAACTCCGGGCGCGCCACGCGAGGCTCAAAGGGCTTGCATGTGGGCTTGGGCGCAGGCTCGGGTTTGGCCACCGCCTGCGCTTGGGGCGGCGCTGGGGCCGACGCGGGGGGCGCAGCGGCCACATCTTGCTTGGTCGGCGCGCAGGCCTGACCCAACCCTGCCAGAAGACAGAGCACCGCCAGATACGCGCCAACGCGCACAAACCGTTTGGAATCATGAACCACACCACCCATCGACAGTGACAAACCTGTGCACTGCCGCGGCGGCAATCGAAAGACACCCAATGAACTGCTTTGCATGCTCCTCGATACCAGGCGCTGTCGCGCTCTCGAAGTCCTTTTCCACGAGCGCTTTGAATGGCCCTCATTGTATCGCCATCGGCCCACGCTTCAAGTTGTCACTGCCTGAACCATCCTATAGGTTGTGACAAGAGGGGCTAAAGGCACCACGGTGATGGAGGAAGTCGGGATGAGTCGGGCTGTGTTGTGGTTGTGTGTGTTGCTTGCGCTGGGGGTCTCCCAGGGTGCTTGCGCCTGGCAGTATGCCCAGGAAAAGATTGGTGATGAGCAGCGCCCGGACCCACCGCCAAAGCGGGTGGAGGTGATCACCCCAGAGGTCAAGCCGCCGCCGAAGGTCGATGACAACCCTTGCAAAGTGACCACTTTGGTCATCTTCAAGCTCGACGCGGGCAAGCGCATCAAGCGCAACCTCCACTGCCAGAGCGGCAAGGTCATGGATGAAACCGTCGAGTCGCTCAGCCAAGAGCAAGAGCGGACCTTCATGGCCATGAACATGCCCAAGCAGACCTGGTTTTTGATGGTCGACTCCAACGGCACGGCCCCAGACACCATCACCAACGACCAGCTCCTGGGCCTGGACAAGCGCTATACGCTGCGGTTTCATCAGCGCGTGCCTGACACTGGCCTGATCATCTACCGCTTTGAAGACCTGATGCTGGCCCCATGATCCACCCCCACCCCAAGATCGGCCCTGCGGCCAGCGCGTTGGTCGCCTTCGCCGCCCTGGTCGCCGTGACTGTGCTTGCGCCCAGCCCCGCCCAGGCCCGGCCCAAACTGGGGGTCGAGCTGCGCCTGGGCCTGGCGATCCCCTTTAGCCGCTACGTGCGCACCACGCTGGTCCAGCTTGATCGGGAGGTCAACGGCACCGTCCAGACGCTGCCCTACATCGCGGACGCCACCAACGACGGCGGTCTGGCGGCCTCCATCGGGTTGACCTTCCGCAGCGTGGAGCTCTCGCTGAACTTCTTCACCTTTCCCTGGGGTCAGAGCCACCTGCGTTACCAGGGCGACAAAGCCGCGCGCGTCATCGCCGATCAAAACCGACTCGACGACGCCGAAGTCCGCTACACCGCCCTCAACCCCAACCAGACCACCGGCCCCATCATCCCCAGCGATGACCTCTCGGTCGTCACCATCGACGGCGGCTACCGGATCTACCTCACCGAAGGGCGCATCGAGGCCTATGTCCCCGTCGGGGGCGGCCTGACATTGGCCAATGAGCGCAACCGCGGCGAGAACAAAATCGGCATCCATGTCTTCGGCGGCGTCACGACCGATCTGAACATCATCCGCAGCCTGACGCTCTTCTTTGATGCCCGCTACCACTTCCTGCTCACCGAAGACGCCGTCGGCGTCAACCAGGCCAGTCAAAACGCGGTGACCGCCGACGAAAACGTCCTTAGCGCGCTCTTTAGCAACCTCCACTTTGCCACCTTCACCGTCGGCATGCGCTACAACATCGACTAAGCCCATGGCGCACGCGGCGGCGCCCTTCCCCAAAGACAGCATCGGTGTTTCCATGCCGGGATGGTTTGCGGTTATATTGTCCGCTGGCAAGTCCGACAAACGCACAGGAAACCCCAAAGAAAGGCAGGTGTCATGACCGCCCCACCTCTGAACGTGAAGTCTCTGCTCAATGGTCTGATGGACGTGATGGACAACCTTGAACGCGCCGTCAAAGAGGACTCCCGAGAAGGCTCGGGGATCGCCGAAGGGGTCCGCGCCATCCACAAGCAGATGAGCGATCTGCTCTACAAAAACGGTGTGCGCAGCTTCAACGCCGAAGGCCAGCCCTTCAACGCCGAGTTTCATGAGGCCGTCGGCAACGTCTACTCCGAGGCCGTGCCGCCCAAGCACGTCGTGCGCGTGATCAGCAACGGCTACTACCACAACGACAAGCTCTTTCGACCCGCCCGTGTGGTCGTCAGCACCAACCGCAAGCAAAAAGACGACGCCGGATGGCACGCCAAGCGCACCGCCGCCAAAAAGAAGCCCGCCGCCGCCGAGCGCAGCTCCGTCAACCGCCCATCGTGGCTGATGAACGCCCCCATCGACAGTCGGGACTACCGCTTCTTTGTGGGCAAGAGCACCGAAAACAACAACCTGGAGAAAGGCAAAGCCGAGGCGCGCGACGCGGTCATCGGGCAGATCATGGCCGCCATCAGCGCCGACCGCTCCATCCCCTTCGCCGTCGCCTACAAGCAGTTGGCCAAATCGGTCACGCCCAAAGTGTTGGCGGGCTCCTGGGAGCGGCTGCAAAAAAACCACCCCAACGTGCGCAAGGTCCAGGAGGACTGCTTCTGGGAGCGCGTCCGCTCTGAGATCAGCGGCAACGTCTACAACATCGCCATCTTGATGGCCGTGCCCAGGGCTGTCTTTGATGGCCTCGTCAAGAGCCACGGTGAGGTCGAGCGGTGGGCGGGCATGGAGATGGTGGACGCGGGGCCATTTCTGGAGGCCATCCTGGGTGACAAACCCGGCGGGCTAGTCTACGACGTGCGCGACCACACCATGGCTGAGCGGGCCGGGCTTCGCCCAGGGGACCTCATCCGTCAGGTCAACAACATGTTGGCCCAGGATGCCTCCGGCACCCGACGCCTGCTGGGCCGCATGTCTCTGTCCAAGCCCAAGTTTCAGGTGACCTTCATGCGCGACTTTGTGGACGCCCCGCCCACGACGATCTTCAAGCGCAGGCCCGGAGGCGGAGGGCGCTGAGCCCCTCATACCCTTCATCTTCAGCGAGGTGCCAACCCCCCAGGTGGTCGATAGAAAGGCCACCAAAGATCCCAAAAACAACAAAAGCCTGTCCTCCAAAGGACAGGCTTTTTCTTATCCGCCGCACAGCAATCTGGCGCGGCGTCGCATCAAGTCGCTCCCTCACCATGGGTGGTTGAGGAGCAGCCCAACCTCACTCTTTGGCGGAGTCGATGGAGGCGATGATGTCCTCGGCGGCGCCATCAAGGCTCCAACCTTCGTCCAGGTCCATCAGCGAACCCGAGTCAAACTCCAGGTTGCCCAGGTCGGGCAGAGCGGGAGTGGCCTCCGCGTCAGCGTCGGCAGCAGGTTCTTCAGCGGCGGGCGCTTCGGCCGCAGGAGCCTCAGCGGCAGGGGCCTCGGCAGCGGGAGCTTCGGCAACGGGAGCTTCGGCGGCGGGCGCTTCTTCAGCGGCGGGCGCCTCGACGGCCGCAGCGGGCTCTTCGGGGGCAGCCTCGGCGGCCGAAGCCAGCGCGGCGGCGGCAGCGGCCTGCTGCTGGGCCTCTTTCTGGGCCTTCTGGGCCTGCTGATCTTTCTGACGCTTGGCGGCGGCCTCTTTGGCCAGCTTGGCCTCCACGTCGGGATCGTAGAACCCACCGGGGGCGGCGGTCTCGGGATCCACCAACGCCAGCTTCTCCAGCGCAGCGTCGAGCTGGAGCTGGACAATCTTGTAAGCCCGGTCGTTGTTCTCGGCGCGGCGGCGCTGCTGCTCCACCTCGCGCTGGAGCTTGCGGACCTTGCCGCGCAGATCCTTGTTCTCCCCGCCCTGCTCTTTGCGCAGCATGGAGATCTCAGCCTTGTGCAAGGACTTCAGCTCGCGAAGCTGCTCGCGGTTCTTCGAGCGCAGCTCGCCAAACTCTTCGTCCTTGAGGCGGCGCAGCGCGTCGAGTTCCTCGCGGCTGACGCCTTCCTGGTCGTCGGTGCCGACCACTTCGTCCTCAACGCCCTGGATGGCCTTGAGTTCAGCCTCGGCGGTCTCCGCACGGAAGAGGTTCTCGGCGGCCTCGTTGCGCGCCTCGGCCAACTCTTCACGCAGCTTCATGGCGTCGGCAGAGTCGGTCTTGGGCGCCTCGGCGGTGGACTTCAGGCGCGAGCGCAGGCTTTTGACCTCTTCTTTGAGGTCGTGAATCTTCTTCTTGTCGGCCTTCTTGTCACTCTTGGAGTCGCCCTGGGCGCTCTTGAGGGACTTGAGCTTGGGCTTGATGTTGCCCAACTCTTCGGCCAGAGACTTGTTCTGCTCTTCGAGCTTGAATTTCTCGTCGGCGATACGAACAGCCTTGTCTTTCTCCTTGGAGACCTGGCTGCTGAAGTATGCCGCGGCGATGGCGGCCCCCAAAAAGAGCACCAACAAAGCGATAGCGATTGGATCCATAATGCGGAAATCTCCCTTCGATAGGGCGGGTCGATGGATTTACGACCGAAAGTTACAGGGTTCGCCTACTACCATTGTACCGAGCGTAAAGTCAATGAATCTGCGCACCGCGCCGTCATCGGGCTCGCTTGACAAGCCCGTGGCCCAGTCACTATACCCCATCAAAATGGCCGATTTGGGAGTTTATCACCGCGCCGCCGCGCCCTGAAATGGGGCGAGCAGCGGCAACCTGTTCGACGCCACGACCCTCTTGTGCTTAACATAAGAGCGCGCACCACAGATGACCTGCGCGCCAGAACCTCATCCACACCCCACACCAGGTAAAGGCCGACATGCCCTCAGAGTCCGTCGAGAATTACCTCAAGGCCATCTACCGCCTCGAAGAGCGCGCAGGCCAGGGGCGCGTCAAAAACAAAGACATCGCCGGGCGGCTGTCGCTGGCGCTGCCCAGCGTCACCAGCATGCTCAAATCCCTGGCCTCCCAGGAGCTGCTCGACTACGTCCCCTACCAGGGTGTGCGCCTGACCGAAACCGGCCGCCGCGCCGCCCTCAAAGTCATCCGCCGCCACCGCCTGCTCGAACTCTTCCTCATCGAAACCCTCCAGATGACCTGGAGCGAAGTCCACGACGAAGCCGAACGCCTCGAGCACGCCTTGAGCGATCGCCTCACCGATCGCATCGACGCCTTCCTCGGCCACCCCACCTGCGATCCCCACGGCGATCCCATCCCCACCCGCGACGGCGTCATGCCCAAGCTGGCCGGCACCCAACTCGACCTCATGCCCGAAAAGGCCCACGTCCAGGTCCAGCGCGTCATGACCCAGGACACCGCATTTTTGCGCTACCTCTCCAGCAAAGGCCTCACCCTCAACGCCCGCATGCGCATCCTCGAAGTCGCCCCCTTCGACGGCCCCATCACCGTCCAGGTCACCGACCGCCCCAACCCCGTCAGCCTCAGCGTCGAAGCGGCTCGACTTTTGCTCGTTGCAAAAGTCGAGTGAACATCGCGCGGGGGCGCGATGTTACACGGTTCGGTTGCCGCGCTGCGCTTGGCTGCCCTTTCAGTTCGCGGCGCCGGCGCTTCGCTTGGCTTGCTTTTGGTTCGGTCGCCGGCGCTGCGCTTGGCTCCCTTGTGGTGCGGTCGCTTCGCTCCCTAATAGCAAATGCGATGAGTGGATCGTGCTTCGCTTCGCCGGTTGGAGTGGGGCATTTCGTCGAAATACACTTCAGAGGGAGGGTGGGGACGAGCGGCTGGTGAATGTCATGAGCTTGGTGCCTGCGCCCACATGTGTATGCCCGGCTTGAATTGGAGGCAGGGTAGGCGGCAATCGCTCGCCTTCCTGCCGGCTTTTGTGGGTGACGACGGCGTTGGTTCTCAACTTCAAGGGCCGCTCGGCCAGCGGGCTATCGCCGCCTGCCTTCGCCCTGATGGGTCCAATGTCGGCGTTGGTTTTCAACTTCCAGGGCCGCTCCGGCAAGGCGGGCTGTCGCCGCCTGCCTTCGCCCCAAAACCAGCCCCCACAGCACCGGAGGGTCCAAAAGACTCCACCAGGAAAGCCGTCCACCCCCTTGGAAAGCCGCCCAATCCTCCACCACCGACCACAAACCCCTTGGAAAGCCCTACAAGGCTCTACCATCGTCCATCCGACCTCAGAGAAGTGAAAGCACTTTCGACGAGATGCCCAACTCGTACCGGCGAAGCCAAGAACCCAACCCATCGCAAATGCCATAAGTGAGCGAAGCGAACGAACCACAAGGGAGTGAGCGAAGCGAGCGACCGAACCAAAAGCAAGCCAAGCGAAGCGACGGCGCCGCGAACCGAAAGGGCAGCCAAGCGCAGCGCGGCAACCGAACCGAAGCGCGCGTCCTCATCAGCCATCCAACCCAAGCATCAGCTCATAAGCGCGCTTCTTGCTGATGCCCAGATGGGCAGCAGCAATGCTTTTGATGGTTTTGGGGGGGAGTTTGTGGGCTTGGAGGGTTTTGATGAGGGCGAGTGCTTGGGAGGTCAGTTGGGGGTCGTCTTGGGTGGTGGGTTGGGGTGGGTTGCCTTGGATGATGAGGGAGATTTCGCCTCGGATGGCGTCGCGTTGGGAGAGTGTGGTGTGGATGTCGAGGGGTGTGCCGCGCAGGAGTTCTTCGTGGCGTTTGGTCAGTTCGCGGGCCAGGCAGATGGGGCGTGGGCCGAGGATGTCGTGGGTGTCCTGGAGGAGTCCGAGGATGCGGTGGGGTGAGGCGTAGAGGCACAGGGTGTGGGGGTGGTCCTGGAGTTCTTTGAGTCGGGCGCGGCGTTTGGCGGGGGTGTGTGGGAGGAAGCCGATGAAGGTGAAGCGATCGGTGGGCATGCCGGAGGCGACCAGGGCGCAGAGGAAGGCGGCGGGGCCGGGCAGGGGGACGATGGTGAGGTCGGCGTCGATGGCGGCGCGGACAAGGCGCAGGCCGGGGTCGGAGCATCCTGGGGTGCCGGCATCGCTGATGAGGGCGACGCTGTGATGCTGATGGGTCATCTGATGAACCAGCGATGACGCGCGTTCATGGGCGTTGTGATCGTGGTAGCTGACCAGTTGGGCGGGGGGTCGGATGCCAAGGCGGCCAAAGAGGTGCCGGGCGTTGCGGGTGTCCTCTGCGGCGATGACATCGACGTGGGTGAGGATTTCGGTGGCGCGAGGCGAGCAATCGCCCAGGTTTCCGATGGGTGTGGGGACGATGTAGAGGGTGCCGGGTTGGACTTCGTGGTCGTTGGGATCGGTGGTCATATGGGGCTGCTCTTGACACCTGTGTTTACACTGACTTACACTGCGTCGCGCTCAACCGTGTTTGATGGTTAAGCGTTTGAATTTGTTAGTCTTTTTGGTCATGTCACTGGGCGCAACAAGCGCTCAAATCCAGGGACATGATGAGCGTGGGCCAACTTCTGCGTCAAGTTGCCCACAACCAAGTGCGCCGCGTCCCGGTTTTGTCTGGGAGAGGGTGTTGCAAGCCAGGTGGGTAGAGAGGCGATGGCCGATAAGAAACAGAAGTCGGGTGACGGCACCCCTTCGGCGGACGAGATCATCGAGGCACTGGCCCTGGAGATGGGCGTGGACAATCAGAAAGAAGCCAAGGACGACGACGGCGGCAAGGCTGACGAGGCTGAGGCCAAAGAAGAGGCCGAAGCCAAAGAAGAGGCTGAGGCGTCAAAGGAAGACGACGAGCCTAAAGAAGAAGAGGCCAAGGCCAGCAAGAAGGGCGACGATCCGATCGCTGGGCTGGGCGGCATCTTTGAGGTCGGCGACGGCGGCGGCCCCAAGAAGTCCAAGAAGAAAAAGGGTGGCAAGAAGGCCAAGGCCGCTGAAGCCAAGAAGGAAGCGGCCCCGGCCAAATCCAGCGGCGGCGGCGGTGGGGTTGAAGCCATCGACTCCATCTTCAACGTCAACGGCGGCGGCAGCGGCGACGACATCGATCTGAGCGACGTCGGCATGGACGACGATGACGACGACTTTGAGCGCAAGGTCGGCGGCGGCGGCAACCGCGCCCTGATCGCCATGGTCGTGGTCATGGGCCTGGGCATGTTGGTGATGGGCGTGATGATGTTTGGCGGCGAGAACGTCGGCTCCGACATCATGGCCGTCCTCAACGGCACCTACCGCGACAAGAAGGACGCCGAGAAGCGTCGTCTGGAAGAAGAGCACCGCAAGCAACAGCTGGAGATGATGGAGAAGTACGGGGCGCTGCGCATCGGCGGCGAGCCCCGCTACGGCCTCATCCACGTCCAGCTTGAGGGCGACCCCGCTCCCCGCCCCTTGCTGGCCCAGTACGGTCCCGACTCCCCCTGGACCGAGCTGCGCACCTCGACCGTCATCCAGAACCTGAAGATCAAAAAGCCCATCAATGTCCGCATTGAATCCCCCGGCTACCAGCCCCAGACCGTCACCCTGACCCAGGATGTCTGGCAGGAGACGGGCCTGGGCGAGTACCAGCACGAGCTCAACCTCTACCTCCAGCCGGCCAACCCCTTCACGGCCGCTGAGATGGCCGACCGCATGCTGCCTTTTGAAGAAGAGGAAGAGCAGTTTGGCACCATCTTCGTTGAGTCCAAGCCTGCGGGCGCCAAGATCAAGCTCAACAACAAGCTGGTCGTGGACAAAGACGGCAACCCCATCCTGACCAAGGCCGACGGCCCCATCTCGTTGACCGAGTTGATGCAGGAGCCCGACAAAGACGGCAAGAAGAAGAAGAAAGAGGCCAAGAAGCTCAAGATCAACACCCCGCCCGACAACGGCTACAAAGTTGAACTCTTCTTCGACGACGCCAGCAAGCCCCGGTACGTCGCCGTGGCCCAGCGCGCCCTGTGGACCTGCACCCCCAAGAGCGACGACGAACTCAAGCGCGTCAAAAAGGACGCCCGTCCCGCCCTCAAGTGCAACTACACCTACAAGGTCGTCGGCGATTTCAACGCCATCCAGGCCGAAATCCAGCGTCAGAAGAAGGTCGAAGAAGAACTGCGCAAGCAGAAAGAAGAACTCGACGCCCTGCGCAAGAAGCAGGAAGAAGAGGTCAAAAACGGCGGCAAGCCCGTCGAAAAATGACGCTCGCCCCGTCCTTCCTCCCTCTCAGGCCCCACGCCTGACCCAACACCGGCAGCCCCATGGCCAAGCGCTCTCGCCAGCTCCTGCTGCTTGACGCCTTGCGAGCCCGCGAGGCCGCCGGTGTCCAGTTCGTCCTCGACGACCTCCTGGACGACACCGGCTACAAGCTCTCCACACTTCGCACCTACCACACCAAGCGCCTGCGCGGCGTCTTCATATTTGACGATGACGACAACACGTTGACCGCGCGCGGTGTGCTGGACATCTCTGACGACGCCTTCTTGCGCCACCTTGACCAGACCCGCGCCAGCCCCTCCACCGAGGAGGCCCTGGTGGCGTGGCTCTGTGAGCGCAGCGTGGAGCACCTGGAGTTGGCGCTGACGCTCTACCGCCGCCCCTCGCTCTCCTGCCGCGTGCACGCCTTTTGCCGCCACATGGCCAGCGCCTGGGAACTGCTCCTGACCGCCGACCTGGCCAAAGAAGGCCTGGGCGCCATCGAGGCCCTTGACCGGGGCCAACTGGGCGGCTCGCTCCAATCGCTGGCCAGCCGGGGCTTGGAGCGCGAAGAAGACGCCCCAGTGCGCGAAAACGTCCTCTGGCTGGGCACCCTCTGCGCCGTGCCCGCCCACATCCCGCTGGAGGCCATCGTGGGGCCGCTCTCGCGGCTTTTTCAGGCCTGCGTGCTCAACTACGGCGCCCACCTGACCCACGTTATCGGCCAACCCCACACATTGGGCGGCCTGGGCGGCGTCTTGAGCCCGACACCCGTGGACGAGTTGGACGTCTGGGAGCGTCGCCTGGGCGGTCAGGCCGTGGCACGACTGCGCGCACTGCTGGCCCAACTCGAACAGGACGAAACGCGCCTGTCCAACCCCCGATTTGCCGTCCCCGTCGGCTACGGCTGGCAGCTTGCCCCGCTCGCCCCCGAAGAACCCATCGCGCTGCCCACGCCAGACCCCGCCGATGAAGAGCCCGAGCAGGGCTCGCTGGCCCTCCTTGTCTCTTCGCCGACCCCGCTGGAGTCCGAAAACGAGATGAAGGTCAGCGGCTTTGGGGCGCCCAAAGGGGATGGGTCTGTGGACGATGGGGAGGCGGCGCAGGCGCTCGAATTGGAGTTGGAGAGCCTTTCGGATTTGCTCGACGCCGTGTTTGAGAGCGTCAACGGCGAGGAGCTGCGGCTGCTGCGGCAGCGCGTCGATGGCGGGGCGTCGCTGGAGCGCCTGGAGGCCGACTTTGGCTGGAGCGCACAGGCCATCAAGGCGCGGCTGGGTCAGATCCTGGGGCGCCTGAAGGGCGCCTTTGGCCCCACGGCGGTGGCGTTGTTGGACCCGCTGCTGGACGAACTGGACGAGTGCGGCGGCGTGCTCTACTGGCAGGACGCGGCCAGAATCTGCGGCGTGGACGACCTGCGGCGGTTGGGCTTGGCGCTGGCCATCGCGGGGTACGGCCATGTGCGGCGGTGGCGCGGCGAGTTTCTAAGCTCGATCCCGCTCAAACCGCTCTCGCGGCGGTTGGCGCAGCTTGGCGATGAGCTGCGCAGCCTGCCCACGCCCCACGTGGCGCTGCTGCGCGTCATGGGCATGGCCGCCGACATCATCGGTATGCGCCTGCCCAGAGGCGGCATGGTTCGCCTGCTGGAGTTGGCCTACGGCATGGAGGTCACCGCCGAGGACGTCGTCATTGTCCGACGCACCCGCGCCGACCACCTGCTGGAGTTGATGCGCGACCACGGCGCGCCCGCCCACTTTGTCCAGATCGTGGACCTCTACCGCCAACACCACCCCGAAGACACCGATCCCCAAGACGCCGGGGAAGACGGCTCGCCGCGCCACCTCGAAGCCTCGCTGGCGGCCATTTTGCGCGCCCAGGAAGCGATCTACAGCGTTGGCCGCGACACCTTTGTCCACCACAGCGCCCTGCCCGTGCCGCCCGAGCGCCTGGAAGAAACCGTCGCCTGGTGCGTCGAGTTTATGGAAGGCCTCACCGGAGCCATCTCGCCGCAGCGCTTGTTGGGAGAGTTGGACCGGGTGGGCAAGGACCGCCGTGGGCTCAGCGCGGCGCTTTTGCGCGACGGTCTGGCGCGCCACTCGGACGTGGTGACCTTTCAGAACGCGCGGCTGGTGGCGCACGTGGACAGCTTCAGAGAGCAGGGCTTGACCCTGGAAGACTGGCTGGAGCGGATCCTGAAGGCCCACAGCCAGGCGTTGACGCTGCCCCACATCATGGCCTTGTTGCCCGAAGGGGTGCACTTTCACCGCACGGCGGTCCACGCCTGCCTTTTGACGGCCCCGTGGGCGATCCTGCTTGGCCGTGGCCGCTTTGACCACCTCGATTGTTTGGGCCTTGAAGGAGGCCGCCGCCGCGCGCTGATCGACACCGCCGTGGCCGCGCTGCCCGAAAACGGTCGCCCCGTGCCCTGTCGGCGGCTCCTGGCTCAGGTTCGGCCCATGGACCCCACGTTGGTCTCGGGCCACCCCAACCGGGCGCTGTCGATCTTGTGGGGTTTGCTGCACAAAGACGCCCGCGCCCAGTGCGGGCCGGGCGGGATGGTGGCGCGCAGCCGGGATGGCGGCGCGCGGGCGTTGCTGGAGCGCGCCATTTTGGAGGTCCTCTCAGACCTGAGCGTGGCCCGCGTGCGCGAAATCCACCTTGAGTTGACCGCCCGCTACGGCCACGGCGGCATGGGCGGCACCTTCCGCGTCCTCCTCCAGGAGTTGGTCGAGCAAGGCCAGATCAACGCCCTCCCCGATGGCCTCTTCAGCCTGGCTTCTCCCCCCACCAAATCTTAACAGAGTCAGGGTTTGCGGTAGCGCATGGCGACGTCGGCGCGTTGGTAGCGGTGGCCGTAGGTCTGCATGATGCCTTCGTCGTGGTGAAAGCCGAGCTTTTCGTAAAGGTGGATGGCAGGGGCGCACTTGGTGTTGGTCAGCAAGTAGAGCGGATCGGCCCCCAACTGGTGGGCCCGTTTGATGATGGCGCGCAGCAGGAACTCGCCGACCTTTTTGCCGCGCATGGTGCGGCGCACGCCCATCTTGGTCAACTCGATCGCGCCGTCGCCGTCTGGCATCAGGGCGCAGGTGGCCACGATGTGGCCCGTGTCGATGGATTCCACAAAGAGGATCTGGCCGCCCTTGCCGATGACATGGGTCTGGGGGTCAGAGAGCACGGCCTCATCGTGGGCTTCGAGCGAGAACATGTTGCGGATCCACTCGGCGTTGATGTTGTAGAACTCGCGGGCCAGCTCGGGGCGGTATTCGACGATCCGCAGCGGGTTTCGGGCGCGGTCGAGCAGGGAGCGCTCGTCGAAGGCCTTCTCCAAGCGCTCGATCTCTTCGATCAGCGTGGCGTACTGGCCGCCGCACATGTCTCGGGCGGCGCGCTCGACGCCGGGCCACATCTGGTTTTCCATCTGGGTGACGTAGTCCTTGCCAAAGGCGGTCAGCGAGAGCCGACGCTGGCGCCGGTCCTCGGGCGGTGTGGCAATGTCGACCATGCCCATTTTGACCAGCGCAGAGGCCGTCCGGGTGACAGAGGGTTGGCTGGCTTTGAGCACTGAGACAGCTCTGGAGACGGTCATGGGACCATAGCGGTGCAGCGCCGCCAGCAGCGGGAAGTGTCCGGACTGGGTGCTGAACCCGTATGACTCATGCACAAGGTTGGCGTCGGCCTGGAGCCTCTCGGCCAGCCGTTTGAGGCGACTTCCAAGCGCGAGATATCCAAGGTCTTTGAGCAGATCGGCCATGGTCTTCTCCTTCAAAGGGGGGACGGTGTGATGTGGTCGCATGCGATGGTTCGTCCTTGGGCAATGGCGTCAACAAGGACGTTGAATTAAAGTATTCTTAGTTATATAGCGTGTTATGTTTGTGTCAAGCCAATGGTCTGGAGCCCCATTGAGGGTATGGGGCGTGTGTTGTGCGGATGGGTTGGGCTTCAGGTGTCGGAGGAGGGGTCGGACAGCGGTCGGTAGCGTTCGGTCAGCTTTCCGTTTTCATCAAGAATGCCTGCGTCCACCATGGTCTGGAGCTTTTCTTTCAAGGAGAGCTTGCGGAAGTTTTCCAGCGCTTTCAGGTGGAACTTGTACTCATCGGTGTTCTTGTAGTCGTAGTCTGCAAGGGATTTAGTCATCGTTGGCCTCCTCTTCATGGAAGAAGAATGTGGGGCGAAAGTATCCCAAAACACACGCAGGATCGCGTACCGCCAGTTGGGTGTGGGTTTTGGTGTAGATGCCTGAACCGTCGTATACCGGTTCTCCTTCAACGAAAACTCCGCGCACCGTCTGGTAATAGTAGGAACCTGGGTGGGCTGTGTCCAGAAGGTTCATGTACCAGTTGAGCACGGCACAGTCTCGATCACGAAGCAGAACGTCTGTGTTTCCTCCGCGGCCTTGGGTGTTGATTGGAGGGGAGGTTTGTGAGGCTTCAAAGGTCTCCAGCCAGATTGGATACGCTGTGGCAAGTTGATGAGTGTGTTCTACATCTGTGAGATCAAAGCACCGGCTCAGGTTGATGTAGGCACCGAGAACTGTAGGTTCATCGATTTTACCGCGCTTTTGCTGCTCTTTTGCAAAGGCCAAAGCCCGCTGCGGTCCAAACTCCCAGAAGTAGGTGCCTTGGCCAAGCCAGTCCCAGCGGTTCTTACTTTTGCGCAGATGCATTCCCTTGAGCAGGACTTGCTCCAGAACTTCTTTGTCGCATCCGTGGTAACCGACGACCATACGTTGATAGTCAAAGCTTCCCTGTGATTTTTCCATCGCGTTCCTGAATTTAATGTGGTGGTGCAGTTCCTTCAGGTGTTTCAGTTTTAATTTATGAGGCGAGAATTTTTTATCAATGGTTGGTGAGGTTTTTGTGGGGAATGGTTGGGGTGGTGCATCGTAGGTAGAGGGTGGAGATGGGGGTTGTTGGGGTGGTTTGTGCTCCAGGGAGGGGCGGCGATGATGAGAGGCAAGGGGTTGTTGTTGGTGGCGTTGGTCTTGTTGGTGGGGTGCCGCTCGGCGCCTTCGCCTGCGGTGACGCCCGAGGCCGATGCGGTCTCGGAGTCCAAGGTGTCTGCGGTGGGTGATGAGCAAGAGGAGGATGGGGTGGACATCAAGGCGTTTGAGGACAAGGCGCGCGAGTTTGTGCGCCATATGGGCAAGGAGGACGAGGGCGCGGCCCGGTCGATGTTTGATGCGACGATGTCTGGGGCGGTGCCGCCGGGGGGTGTGCGCGGTTTGTGGCAGGGGTTGGAGCTTCAGCTTGGGGACTTTGTGGCGCAGGAGGCTGTGACGCATCAGAAGGCGGGCGAATACCACAGCTTTTTGGTGCGGTGCCGCTTTGAGAAGGACGCGGTCAACATCAAGGTGGTTTTGGACGCCAAGGGGTTGGTGTCGGGGCTCTTTGTGGTGCCGGTGACGCCGCCTGCGCAGTGGCAGGCGCCTGAGTACGCGGATCCGGCGCGCTTTACCGAGCAGGAGGTGACCGTGGGCAAGGCGCCGTGGGCGCTGCCTGGGACGTTGACCATCCCTGCAAGCTCCAAGGGGAAGATGGTGGCGGTGGTGTTGGTCCATGGTTCGGGGCCCAACGACCGTGATGAGAGCATTGGGGGCACCAAGGTCTTTAAGGATCTTGCCTGGGGTCTGGCCAGCCGTGGTTTGATGGTGCTGCGCTACGACAAGCGCACGCGGGTCCATGGGGCGGCGATGGTCAAGGATCCCACCCAGATGACCTTGCACCAGGAGACGGTGGAAGACGCGGCGCTGGCAGCGGCGATGTTGCGTCAGCGCGACGATGTGCGCGCCGTGGTTGTGGTGGGTCACAGTCTGGGGGCGTCGGCGGTGCCCAGGATCGCCGCCGCCGACCCTCAGATCGACGCGTTTGTGGCCATGGCGCCCACCGCGCGGGCTTTGGAGGACATTCAGGTCGAGCAGGTGGAGTACATCATCAACCTTGACGGCGAGGTTTCGGAGGTCGAGGCGCAGGAGTTGAAGAAGTACAAGGACGCCCGCGAGCAGATCAAGGCCTTGACCGAGGCTGACAAGGGCAGCCAGGAGACGATCTTGTCCATTCCGGCGGGTTACTGGTTTGACCTGAAAGGCTATGAGCCCCACAACGCCGCCAAGGCCATCGCTGCGCCGCTGCTGGTGTTGCAAGGGGAGCGAGACTACCAGGTGACCATGGAGGACTTTAGAATGTGGTCCAAGGCGCTCCAGGGGCGTCCCAATGTCACCATGAGGAGCTTTGCGCCCCTCAACCACCTCTTCATCGCTGGGCAGGGGCTTTCCAAGCCCGCCGAGTACATGGAGCCTGGCAATGTGGACGTTGCGGTCATCGACGCGATTGGTGACTGGATGTCCAAAGTCCTGCCCGCTGCGCCTTGAGAGGCTGCATGTGGGGGCCAGCCCCCACGCCCCCGGCAGGGGCGCGCCCCTGCACCTGCCATTTTGTGGGGTTCAGCGCCGTCTTTGGTGCAAGACCAGCAGTCCGAGCAGCGCCAGCAGGGCGTGGTGCGCGGGGGTTGGCCGTCCCGGTTGGGTCTGGCAGCCTCCGGCGTCTTCGGCTTGAGGGGCCGCCGGGGGTTCTTCGCTCATGGGCAGCGCGCCGGTGGCGGACTGCGGTGAGGACAGGGGCAGGCCGGGTTCGTCGCGCCAGAGCTGACAACCATCACCCTGACACACCGCGTGGTGGCCGTCTGGGACGCAGAGGTCGTCCTGACATTGCCAAACGCCCTCGGGACAGTCGGTGTCTTGTTGGCAGGCGTGCTGCTGGGGCGCGCAGACGCCCAGCGTGGTCCGGTAGGGGCCCATCTGGAGGCTGTAGCGCTGGCAGGCAAAGCCGCTGCGGCAGTCCTGGTCCTGGGCGCACTCGGTGGCCGGGGCGCAGTGGCCTTGCGGGATGCTGGTGGGCGCTGAGCAGGGCGGGCTTTGGGGCTCTTGCTGGTCAGAGTCGTGACACAGCGGCATGCCCTCGTGGTAGCAGACCTCGGCCCCCTGACAGCCTGCATGATCCTGACAAGCGCTCTGGGTCAGCGTGGCGCAGTAGCCGTTGTCGCGGCAGTCCGGCGAGTTTGTGTCGGGGCACGGTGGGTTGTCGAGGGCGTGGACGCAGACCTGACCGTCGTCGCACAGCGGGTTGGCGGTGCGGCAGGTGGTGGGGGCGCAGTTGGCCTCCAGTACCGAGCAGGGGCTGGCCTGGGCGCTGTCGCCAAAGCCCAGCAGGGCGCCGAGCGCAAGGCCAAGCGCGATGATGCCGGAGCGCGCGGGGGTCATCATGGCGTTTCGCAGATGAAGTCCTGACGATCGCCGCAGCTCTCATCATTCCAGGTGCCGGCCCAATCGTCTCTGGTGTGGATCTCGCCGCAGTCCTGACCGTTGCCGTTGCTGGGTTGGTTGTTGTTCCAGCCGTCATAGCCGTCGCTGGAGCCGTCGTGCCAGACAAAGGTGCGCTCGTTGTCGCGGTCGTTGATGCCCAGCCAGGTCTCGTTGAGGCCGTTTTGTTGGGCCTGGCTGAGAATCCAGTCGTTTTCGGCGGCGTCGTCGACCTTGACCAGGTGGTAGCCGCGTTGTTCGCAGGCTTCTTTGGCGTCGGGCCAGTTCACGTTGGAGTTGCAGATCAGGTAGGTGTGCTCGCCGTAGGCCGCCACGGGGCAGGGGCAATCTGCGTTGTCATCCACCAGGCCGTTGCAGTCCTGGTCGATGCCATCGCAGTTCTCCAGCACGGTGGGTGAGACAAGCGGGTTGTTGTCGTCGCAGTCGCCGCGCGGGGTGTCGGCGCCGCCGTGACCCACGATGTTGCAGCGCAGGCCCATGATGGGTGCGGTTTGGGGGTCATCGGGCAGGGCGCCGTCGTCGTCGGCGTCCACGTAGCACAATTCGGTGCCGTCACAGTCCTGATCGATGCCATCGGCGACGATCTCGGTGGCCCCGGTGTAGGTGTCGGGGTTGGTGTCGTCGCAGTCGTCGTTGGAGGCGGCAAAGCCTGGCGGCACCTCGCACCCGGTGGTCGTGGGGGCGTCGGGATCGCCGTGGCCGTCGCCGTCGCTGTCGGTGTAAAAGACCTGATCGCAGTTCATGGGCGGCGCGTCAGGAGGGGAGACGGCGTCGGGCGGATCTTCTTTGTCTTCTGAGGCGTCGACCTTGTCGGGCGGGAGGGTGTCCTCCATGTCCGAGGCGTCGGCGTTCGCAGGGTTCTGATCGTCTTCAGGCACCGCGTCGTAGTCGGGTTGACCGCTGACGCAGCCCAAACCGACAAAGATCAGAGACAAGACAATGCTGCTGAGTTGAATGCGCTTCATGTGCACCATGGCTCTCCCAGCCAGCCTGCCGGGTTTGCTGCCCTGACATCGTCGCAGGAAGCCCCCCCAGAAGCAACAACCTTGAACACTTTCCCACTTTTCCCCCCACATTGTGGTCCCAGAGCTTGATGGAAGCGCCGACGCACCCCAAGAAAGGAGCCATTCGATCATTGGGGCTTGGCACGCGGGGCATCATGAAGGCTTTGGTCACAGGGGCGCGGGGGACGGTTGGGGCGGTGTTGTGCGAGCACCTGCGGGCGCAGGGCGTCGAGGTGGTGCCCTGGCGCCGCGAGCACGTCCCGCTGGACGATTACTGGGCCATGGAGGGCTTTGTGCGCAGCGTGCAGCCCGACGTGCTCTTTCACCTGGCGATCGCCTCCAAACCCACCGGCCGCCCCGACGAGGGTTGGCTGGTCAACTACACCTGGCCCAGCGAGCTGGCCTGGATCACCCGTCAGCTCGGTGTGCGCTTTGTGCTCACCAGCACCGCCATGGTCTTCTCTGACCACGCCACCGGCCCCTTTGACTTAAACGCTGTCCCCAACGCCGCCGAGGGGTACGGTCTGCAGAAGCTGCGCGCCGAGCACCGGGTGCTGCACGAGCAAAACCCCCACGGCGCCACCGTGGCCCGGCTTGGCTGGCAGATCGGCCCCGACTTCCACGGCAACAACATGCTGGCCCACTTTGAGCGTCAGGCCCAGCAGAACGCTGGCGTGGTGACGGCCAGCCGTCGCTGGCTGCCGGCCTGTTCCATGGTTGAAGACACCGTCGCGGCGCTGTGGCGGCTGGCCACCGAGCACGCCCCTGGGCTCTACATGTTGGACTCCAACACTCGCTGGACCTTCTTTGAGGTCGCCAACGCGCTGAGCGCCGCCCACGGCCAGCGCTGGACGGTGGAGCCCGACGATGCCTTTGTCTACGATCAACGTTTGTTGGACCCGCGCCCTCAGATGCCAGCGCTGAACCTGCGCTTGCCCAGCCTTGGAGAGGTGTGATGCTTGATGATTCAGCTTTGATCGCGCGTTTGCGGCAGATCCTTTATGGGTCTGACCTGGAAGCGGGTTGGAGCGGTTTTTTGGACACGATGGAAGGGGTCACCCAGGAGCGCGCCCGTTGGATGGCGGTCGAGTACGCCGCGCCGCTGGTGGCGCGCTGGCCCGACGAGATAAAAACGCCCCCGGAGGCCTGGACCCATCACGACGGCCTCAACACCGACCTCTACCACATGGGGGATCCGCTCTGGACGGTGGTGCGGCACTTGCCGCTGCCGGTCTTGCCGCCCAACCTCTTGATGCCGCTGCTGCGGGCCCACTGGCTGCCGCCGGTGACGGTGCTGAGCCTCAAGGGCAAGAAGCCCAACCAGCCCATGCCCAACTTCAGGCGTTTTTTGAAGGTGGTGATGGGGCTGAAGCTCTCGCGCTTGACGCTGGAGCGCGTGCAGTTGGGGCGCAACGACTTGATGGGGCTCGATGAGATGACCCACGGTGAGGCGTTGACGCACCTGTCCATCCTTGGATGCGGGTTGCGGGCGCGCTCGATAAGGGGGTTGATCAACACGCGCCGGTTGACGGGGCTGACCCACCTTGATTTGCGCCACAACCGTCTTGGCGACGCGGTGGTGGACCAGCTCCTTGGTTGGCCCCAGATCGAGCACCTGACCCATCTGGATTTGCGCCACAACATCCTCCACTACCCCGGCGCGCGGCGCCTCGCGGGGCAACTGCGTCGGTTGGATGTCTTGCGCCTGGAGCACAATCAGCTCAAGGACACCAACGCGGCGGCGCTCTCGCATTCGCGCAAGCCCGAGGAGCGCCAGCAGACCCTCGACAAGCTCCTGGGGGCTCAAAAAGACGTCTTTGGGTGGCAGGCGCTGTGCGCGTTCTTTGACATGTGGCCCCAGGACGAGCGCCCAGAGATGGAGCGGGTGCTGGAGCAGGTAGAGCCCCAGTTGGAGAGCTTTGATGAGTCGCTGCGCCACCCGATGCCGCGCTGGGTGCGGGCGTTGCTGGCCAGCACCCAAGCCGACCGCGCGCATCAGCCTGCGGCGGTGTGGAAGATGGTGCGGAGGCTGCAACTGGTGGGTCACGGCACCTCGATCACCGGCCAGCCCTGGGCGCCGCAGGTGGGCGAGCTTTTGGGGGCGGTGGCGTCGCGGTTGCCGGTGACCCATTTGGAGGTGGATCGTCTGGTGATGGAGCAGGCCCAGGTGGAGGCGTTGGTGTCGGCGCCGTGGCCCGATCTCAAGGCGCTGACTTTTACCCACGTCCCGTGCGGCGACTACATCGCCGATGCGCTGGCAAACGCGTCCTATCTGCCCAGGTTGGAGCGTTTGGATTTGCTGTCGTCTTCGTTGACGGACGAAGCGGCGAGCCGGCTCTTTTTGTTGCCGCGTTGGGGGGAGTTGAGGCGGTTGTTTTTGACCGGCAGCGCGCTGGGGGAGTCTGCCTTGGAGGCGTTGGCGCAGGGGCCGTTGGCCGGTTCATTGGAGCGCTTGTCGTTGATGGGGTCGTCGCTCCCGGTGGCGGGTGTGCGCAAGCTCTACGGAGGGAGTTTTAAGAAGCTTCAGTGGTTGAACCTCCACAACAACATGTTTGGTCTGCCGACGCTGCTGGAGGCTGTGGCGGCCCGCGGCTTGCCCGCGCTGCGCACATTGGCGGTGGGAGGTTATGGGCGCGGTCGGAACAAGCCGAGTGGGGTTCTGGATGGTGAGCCCGAGGTGACCTCGACGCTGGAGACGCTCCTGGTGGACGGCGACGTTTTTGGTCCCGGCGACCTCGAAACCCTCTTGTCCAAGGTGCATTTTGAGCGCTTGGAGGGGTTGATGGTGCGCTCGCGGTTTTGGGGCGACGCGTTGGTGGAGCGGTTGGTCTCTGATCCTGCGCTGGTGCGGCGGATGCGCCGTCTGGCGTTGTCGGGCGAGGATTTGACCGACGCCGGATTGGCGCGTTTGCTTTCGGTGAATTGGGAGTCTTTGGAGTCGTTGGAGATTCGCAGTCAGGGAGTGTCCGCCGAGCACCTGCCCGACATCCTTCAGGGGCGCCATTTGCCGATGCTCAGGCGAGTGCTCTTTTTTCCGGGCAGCCCCATACCGGTGTCCGATCTGCGCCAGCGGTTGGAGAAGATCGAAGCGGCCCCGCACCTTAAAGACGCGATGTTCTTTTACCTGGGCAGGGGTCACACCGAGACGCAGCGGCTTTACGAGTTGCCCAACCTGGCCCACCTCAACGCCCGCTTTCCGGTGCCGAGTTGGTATGCGTGAGTCGGTGGCAACGGTGAGTGTGGTGTGGTGATGTTGCTTCAGGCGCTGCGGCGCCTGGACCACCCCAGGACCAGCAAGAGCATCAAGAAGATCCCCGCGCCGCTGCCCTGACCGCCGGGTGCGGTGGCGCAGCCGCCACCACCGCCACCGCCGCCGCCGTTGTCACCGCCGTTGTCCCCATCGCCGGGGTCGTTGTTGGGGTCGGGGGTGTTGTTCGGGTTGTTGTTGGGGTCGTTGTTGGGGTCGGGGTCGTTGTTGGGATCGGGGTCGTTGTTGGGGTCCGGGCCGTCCTCATCGGGACCGCACAGGCCAGTGTCCAGGTTGCAGATGGGGTTGTTGGGGTCGGTGCAGTTGGCGTCGCTGCCGCAGCGGGGCACGCAGGCGTTGCTGGTGCTGTCGACGTCGATGCAGAAGTAGCCGGTGCGGCAGTCCGAGTCATCCTCGCACCCTTTGAGGCAGTAACGGTCGCCAAAGACGGCGCCGCAAACGCCGCCGGCGCACTCATTGTCGCTCAAGCAGCCTTCTTTGCCGCAGTAGCCACTGGTGAATTGGTTGATGAGGCACTCCAACTCCGCACCGCACTCGCTGTTGAGGGTGCAGGCGCTGCCGATGTCGGCGCCTTCTTCCACGCAGTCGCTGTCGTCTTCGTCGGTGTCGCCATCGCAGTCGTTGTCCTGGCCATCGTCGCAGCGTTCGGTGAAGGGCTGAATTTCGCCGACACAAGGGCTCCAGCGTCCGCCATCGCAGAATTGGCGGCCAGCTTGGCACACGCCCTGGTCCTGGGTGCCCTCTGGGCCTTCGTAGCAGAACTGCACCGCGCCGTCTTCGCACTCGACGCCTTCGCAGGGGCCAAAGTCGCTCCACTGGCAGGTGTCGTCGCAGGTGCGGGTCTCAAAGCCGCCGTCACACTGGAGTTGCTCCGAGTCACCGCGCGCGCAGACGCCTTCATCGGTGCAGGGGCCAGCGTTTTCCCAGGCGCACTGGTTGCTGCAGACTTCGGGAGCAGTGCCGCAGTTTCCACACACCGCCGAGCGCTCATCGCCCGGGGTGCACTCGCCTTCGTTTGAGCACTCCGAGAACGCCTCCCATTCCCCGTTGCCGTTGCAGACGCGCGTGGTGACGCCGCAATCGCCGCACGGCAGGTCCTCTTCATCGCCAGGATCGCAGCGCAGATCGGCGCCCTCCAGGCGGAAGATGGCGTCGTAGAAGTTGAAGTCGTTGCTCTGGCTGGGGGTCACTTGGAGGTAGTAGGTGCCCGTGGGTAGGTTTTGAGCCTCAAGCAGGGTGTTGCCCGCATTGGGAGTGCCTTCAGCCAGGCGCGTGTTGGAGGCGTTGTAGAGGGCCACATCAAGGCGGCCTGCTTCGGGCAGGTGGGTGATCAGATAGGTGATGTTTGCGGCGCCGTCGGTGACGCTAAACTCCACCCAGTCTTCGTCGCGACAGATCAGTCCGGTGACCTCGTCGTCGTCAAAGATGGAGCCCGCCTCAAAGCTGTCGTCGTCAGGTTCAAAGTCATCGTCGTTGACGACGGTGACTTCGAGGTTGCTGGTGCGCGCCTTTTCGTAGGACAGGCAAAAGAGCCCGCAAGTGTCCTTGGCGGCGGTGACGGTGGCGAAGATGTTGTAAATGTCGGGGTCGTCGTTGTCGAACTGGCTTGAGCAGTCCACCGTGCCCCTGACCATGCCCGCCGCGACGTGCTGTGCGGTGACCTCGACAGTCTCTTGCCAGATGACGTCGTCTTGAAAGAAGTCGTCCTCGCGGATCTCCAGCAGGATCTGGTCGCCTTCGGTCAGGTCCAACTCTTCCTCGGTGACCGTGAAGGTCAACTCACAACGTGCCCTCGCGTCCCCTGCGATGGATTCATCCCAGGTGGTCAGCGTGGCCGTGACGCCGTCGTCAGTGTCGGTGGAAGAGATGGTCCGGGGCAGCGCCCACGCCGAGGAGCTCGCCAGGAGCAGAACGATCAGAATCAGTGGCTGGTGCCAGTTGTGCCGTGGTTGCATCGCCGCTTTACCCTTTTTAGAAGCCGCCCAAAAGAGTCCGCGTCAGCCGCGACCGGCCGACTTGCCCCTTTTGGCTCGTCTCTGAAGAAGCCACCGGCGTTCGGGCCTGGGAGTGAACCCGGTGGTTTCAATGTCAGATGATGTCTTGCGGCAAGGATAAGGTCCGCGTCTCGCCGCTGGGTTTTGTTGTAGCGGCCAGCGTGCGGCGGTTCAAGGTGTGCAGGCCAGATCGACCACGCGCACCGTGGATGCGTAGTACGGAGATTCGATTTCGATGTCAGTCTCCTCCCACGCGAGGGTAAAGCGGCGCGTGCCATTTTCGTCTGCGCCGGCAAAGACGATCGAGGCGTGATCGGAGCGGGCCGGGGTGTCGATGAGCCGGGTGGGGCCGTCGAGGCGTTGTCCGTCAGGCGCGATGCGGGCCATGTAGATGTTGTCCACGACGTCGCGCGCGTCGGTCCAGGCCACCGCAAAGGCCTCGCCGTCCCAGGTGATGGAGGGGTTGAGGCTGCGGTGGCGGTCCTGGGTGACCTGCACTGGCGCCGAGGCCTGACCCTGATCGTTGATGGTGGCAAAGTAGATCTCCAGGTTGCCCGAGCGCGAGTCCTGCCAGACAACGCCGTGGGTGCCTTCGCCCTGTGCCACGGCCACCATGCTGGAGCGGGCCCCGTCGCCGGGGAGATCGAGGCGAATGATGCCGCCAGGGGTGGAACCATCGATCTGGAGGCGGCTGGCGTAGACGCCGTGCTCGCCGTCGCGGGTGTCTTCCCAGAAGACCAGGGCGCCGTCTGCGGCGGGGATGATCTGGGGGTTGAGCGAGGCGCCCGGCGCAGCGCGGATGAGCTGGGGCTGTGCCTGCGGCGTGCCGGTGCTGTCAAAGGCGCGCATCATCAAGTCCATGCTCAGGTCGTTTTCGCCCACGCCCTGTTGCCAGACGGCCAGGTAGAAGCCGCCGACCGAGGCGATCGCGGGGGCTTTGCTCCAGGTGCCGCCGCTGACGCGCTGGGCGGTGCGCACGGTCTGACCGTCCTGGTCAAAGATGGCCATGTAGACCTGATCCCAGGAGCGGTTGCCGCGCCCATCGGCCCAGATGGCGGCGATGTTCTGGCCGTCGGTGGCCAGCGCCGGTTCGGTGGACCACCAGATGGCGTCGGTGACCTGGGTGACGTCGTTTTCAAGGTCCTGGGCGTTGTCACCGGTGGCCAGGAAGATCTCTGAGTCGCCGTTGCGCCAGCCGCAGCAGTAGCTCGACAGGGCGGCGATGACGCCGGTGTTGCCCTGGATGAGGGTGGCGCCTTCGGCACGGCGAGTTTCCAGCGTGTGGGTGGGGCTGGTGACGGTGCAGTTGGGGTTTTCTACGGCGGGTGTGGCGGGGCCGGGTTCGTGGGGCAGCTCCAGGTTGAGGCGGAAGTAGGAGTCGGCCAGGTTCTGGGGGACCTCGTCCCAGATCCATTGGGCTTCGGTGCCCTGAAGGTCGCGGGGTTGTTGAAGCCAGATGTTGTCGCCCCATTCACCGGCGCGGGTGGCGGCGGGCCAGTCGTCGTCGCTGAAGCCTGCCGAGCACCACCCGGCTTTGCCAGAGGTCGCAGGCAGCGGGTCGTAGCGCCAGGGGGTGGCGTCGGGGTCGTCGCCGATGGTGCCTTCGGAGCCGATGTCCATGCCCGCCACGCGGACCTGCATGATGGCCCCAGAGATGACGCCGCCCAGGTCGCGGCCGTGGAGCCCGATGACGTTCCGGCCGCCGTGGAGGATCAGTTCGTATTTTTCGGCCTTGTAGTCGCCCCAGGACGAGACCTCCTGGAGGTCGTCTGAGAGGCAGTCGGTGCCATCGACACAGACCCCGGCGATGGTGGCGCCGTTGGCGCACAAGGAGGTGTAGGCGTCGTCGACGATGACGCGGATTTCGGCTTCGTAGTCCATGCGTCCGTCGCAGTCGTAGTCGCGGAAGCTGGACACCTCGGTGTTGCCGGGGAAAGCCAGTGGATCGTTGTCGTCGCAGTCGCCGTCGCGGCCCGAGAAGCCGTCGCCGTCGCGGTCTTCGCACAGATCGCCGGTGCCGTTGTCATCGACATCGACCTGTTGTGGGTTGAAGGCCTCTGGGCAGTTGTCGCACAGATCGCCGACGCCGTCGGTGTCCACGTCGGACTGCTCGGGGTCGCTCAGCCCCGGGCAGAGGTCGCAGGCGTCCCCGGCGCCGTCTTCGTCGCCGTCGAGCTGGTCGTTGTTGATGACGCTGGGGCAGTTGTCACAGGCATCGCCCAGGCCGTCCCCGTCGGTGTCGATCTGGGCCAGATCTTCAACGCTGGGACAGAGGTCACAGGCGTCGCCAAAGCCGTCGCCGTCGCTGTCGGCCTGGTCCGGGTCCACGTTTTGCGGGCAGATGTCGCAGGCATCCCCCAGGCTGTCCGAGTCTGAGTCGGTCTGCTCGGGGTTGAAGGCCGCTGGGCAGTTGTCCTCTTCGTCGGCCACCCCGTCGTTGTCTTCGTCATCGATGGGGGGCGGCTCGTCTTCGATGGCGTCTTCTTCTGGAGGGTCGGCGTCGGGTGTGGGATCGTCGGCGTCGGGCTCTTCGTCGGTGGTGTCGTCCTGGGCATCGTTCTGAGCGTCTTCCTGAGGCACTTCCATGGCATCAGGTGTGTCGCTGCTGGTGCCCCCGTTGTTGTTTTGGGTGTCTGAGCACGCCGCAGCGGTCGTTAATAAGAGCCCCGATAAAAAATACACCACCTTGCGTCTCATGATCCCTACCTCTGGAGTCGCTGATTGATGAAATGCGAACGTCATTCATGAACGTTGATCACAATATAGGCAATGCCATCATTGATTTCCAGTCCATGTGGATGTGTCTTGTGCTTGCGGTGTGGAATTGTCATGCCGAAGCTTGTGCTAGGGTGTGTTTGCAGACTGGGACCGAGGCAGGCGAGGGCGATGGCCTCGAAGCCGAGGAGAAGAGCACAGACGAACCGGGGGTTCGTCGAGCATCGACGACGATGGGGTCGATGTCATCGGACCGCATGCCGACGGGAGAGTTTGCAAACACACCCTAATGTCATGGGATGGATGTCCTATGTGAGGCAGAGCCTGAAGGTGAGTTTTGGGGGAATGGATGCGTGGCGGCGTGTTGTGGGCGGGGTTGTGGGTGGGGTGCGGGGCGCTTTTGTGGTCGTCTGGTTTGACGGCGGGGGACATGACGCGTCCTGGGCGCAAAACTTCGCGGGTGCTGCGCAGTGGGATGGTGCGTGTGCCAGCGGGGACTTTTTTGCGGGGTTCGCCCAAAGGGACCCACAGCCCCTCGGAGCAGCCCCAGCGTCCGATCTGGCTTGATGAGTTCTGGGTCGATGTGCACGAGGTCACGACCGAAGAGTACCGCACCTGCGTGAACGCTGGGCGTTGTTCGGTGCCGGTGTCCAGGGATACGCTGTGCAACTGGTCGATTCAGAAGCACGACAAGCACCCGATCAACTGTGTGTCATGGGAGCAGGCGCGGGACTACTGCCAGTGGGAGGGCAAGCGGTTGCCGACGGAGGCCGAGTGGGAGAAGGCCGCTCGGGGCACCGATGGGCGTACTTATCCCTGGGGTGAGCAGGAGGCCACCTGTGAGCGGGCGTGCATGGCGCAGGGCAGTTGGGGCTGCGGTGATGGCGGGACCTGTCCGGTGGGTTCTCGTCCCAAGGGCGCCAGTCCCTACGGTGCCCACGATATGTCGGGCAACGTCTGGGAGTGGACCGCCGATTGGCACGCTGACAACTATTATAAGCTGGCCCCGGCTCGAAACCCCAAAGGCCCTTTGCGAGGGACGCGCCACGCCATCCGAGGTGGGGGTTACGGGATGTATCAAGATGGGCAGCGGTGCGCCAACCGGGACGGTGGGTTCATGACCCACTACGATGGCGGAGACGCGGTGGGGTTCCGCTGCGCTTTTTGATGGGCGCGGCCTTCAGCGCGCTCGCCAGCGCCACTCGACCATGTCGTAGACCTGTTTGCAGCCGTGGTTCTCAAAGAGCCGCTGCATGGGGATGTTTTTGGCGTCGGTGCCGCCGTGGTAGAGGGTGCCGCCCTGTTGACGCATGAGCGCAAAGCCGCGCCGGTGCACCCACTTGCCCAGACCTTTGCCGCGGGCCTCAGGGACGACGCCCATGTAGGTGATCCTGGACCACCCTGTGGCGGGTTCAATCTGCGCGGCGACAAACGCCACGGGAGCCTGATCTTTGAAGCCGACTTGAAAGCAAGAGGCGTCGTTTGTGAGCCCCGGTTCGGTGCGGTAGACCCCGATCAGCTCGGCGGGATCGTCCTCTTCTTCATCCCAGTCTGAGGCGCCGCTGGCGGCCTGACCAAAGATCGCGGCAGTGGTCTCCAGCCCCAATTCATTCATGTCCTTCCAGATCAGCGGTGAGCCTTCTTCTGTGGGGAGTTCTTCAATGGGGAGTTTGTATTCAAGGCGCCCACCGGCTTGCTCAAAGCCTGCCTCCTTGAGCATCTGTCGGTAGGGCTCATCGAGGTGCTGGCGAGTGATGCGCGAGGTGACCATGGCGGCGCCGCGTTGGGTGGCTTCTTGGATGGCTTCGCGCAGCAGAGCCCCGATGACCGCTGGGCCGGGTGGGTGGCTGGGGTTTGTGTAGATTCGGGTCAGCGCCCACTGCTCGCCGCCGACAGAGGAGAGCTTGAGGCAGGCCTGGAGCGTGCCGTCTGGGGTTTTGGCCACGCGCGTCAGGGCCCAATCCCGTTGGGGGAGGCCTTTGTGGATGTGCTGGAGTTTTTCTTGGCGTTCGGCGTCGGTTTTGTCGGGGTAGATCAGGTGCACGTAGGCAGGCAGATCTGTGGGGTTCAGTTGCATAAAGCTCCTGTGTGCCGCGTTTTTGGGCGGTTTTATGGGAATTATGGATGGTGTGCTGACGGGCAGTGCAGAAGCTAGGTTCTGTCTGACAATTGGAACCGAGTTCCGGCGAGCACGATGGTGTCGAGATCGAGGAGGTGAGCGCAGGCGGGTCTTTGACCCGTTGAGCACCGCCGACGACGAGATCGGCATCATCGGGCCGTCGGGCGACGGGACAATTTTCAGACAGAAGCTAAGGCATGTTTGGGCCGCAGACAACCTTCCGCAGCGGTCTTTGTGGGGAAGGGACGGGCTGTGGAGTCAGGATGAGGGGGTGTTGGTGCGGTTGTCGCGGCGCTGGGTGGCTTTGAGCACGAAGTGCAAGGCGCTGGGGGTGACGGGGGCGCTGAGCGCATTGCGGGGCTGGGCGTCGGGCGATGGGGTGGGGTGGATGACGATGATCCTGGGGGCCAGCTCGGGGGCTTCCTGGAGCAGCACGTTGTGTGCGTTTGAGTCCGACATGCACAGGATCAGATCCGCGTTGGTTTTTTGTGCGTGGAGCACGGCGGTGCGTGGTTCCTGGGTCCACAGGACGTCGTGGAACTTCAGCAGTCGCTGGGCGGCCTCTTCAAAGATGGTGTCGGCGTTGACGACGATGATCGTCATCTTGTGCGCGTTGTTGGCGGCGGTGGTGTGTTGCCCAAGCTCGTTCTGGAGCGGCAAGACCAACTCAAAGGCGCTGCCTTCCTGGCTGGTGCTGTGCAGGCGCAGGGTGCCGTTGTGTTGACTGGCGATGTCGGCGCAGAGCGACAGCCCCAGGCCCCGGCCCCATTGGGTGGTGTTGGTGGTGACAAAGGGTTCAAAGAGGTTGCGGCGCACAGCGTTTGGGACCCCGCCGCCGGTGTCTTCGATGACCAGCGTCATGGTTTTGGGGGTGTGGCTGGCGACGATGCGGATGCGGTGGTCGCGCTGAGGTGCGCGCTGGATCGCCTCAACGGCGTTGATCAAGAGATTCCCCAGCACTTGCAGGATGGGGCGCCGCTCCACGACGAGTGCCGGCATGTCGTCGGGCACGTCGATCTCGATGGGGATCGAGGTGTTGAGTTCATGTTGGAGTTGGCTGCGCGCTTCGTGGAGCAGTTCATGGATGTGAAGCTCTTCGACGCGGTGCTCTGCGACCAGCGAGAAGCCCTTGAGGCGCTGCACGGTGGCCATGATCCGATCCATGCCCGCGGCGTTGTCCTCAAAGATGCTCAAGATGTCTTCGCGGGATTCTTCCAGATTCAGGGCGTCTACTTTGGGCGCCAGGATGGACTTCAGCGCGCTGTCTGGCGCCATTTCGAGGGTGTCCTGAACATACTCCGTGATGTCCAGCAGGGCCTGCATGTGCTCCTTGAGCAGGCCCATGTTGGTCGAGATCCAGGCCGCGGGGTTGTTGATCTCGTGTGAGAGCCCCGAGGCCATCTGACCAAGCAGGCTGAGCCTGTCGGCTTGGATCAGGCGGTGGCGCAGATCGGTGGCGCGCTTGCGCTCAATGGCGTACCGGATGGAGCGCAGCAAGAGCTCGGGGTTGATGTTGTTCTTGGTCAGGTAATCCTGGGCGCCTTGTTGCAGGGCGGCGCGCGCGATGGAAGTGTCGTCCATGCCGGTCAGAAAGATGAGGGGAGGCGGCGCAGACAAGGTGTGTTGGATGTGGTTGAGCAACTCCAGCCCGTCTCCATCGGGCAATCGGTAGTCCACCAACACGCAGTCAAAGGTCTGCTCTTCAAGGACTTTAAAGCTGGTGGTGAGATCGGGAGCTTCGTGCAGGGTTATCTGGGACCTGCTCTTGCGCACGGCGCGGCGTATCGCCATGCGATCGATCTCGTCGTCTTCCACCAGGAGTATGTTCAATGGACCATGTTCAACGCTCACGTAGGCTTCTCCTGAGCCACTGTTGCACCACACCGGCGCAAAGATACATGACATCGTTGCCTGGTGCGAATCATTGATGATTCAATTGTTCAATTTCACATAAGCGTAAGCTGATAAATTCTTACACTTATGTGTGCCTGGGAGCGAAACAACACTCAATTTGGTGATGGTGTTCGTCTTGGTCAAGCGCCTTTGTACCAGTTCATCATCTCGTCCCAGGGCAGGGTGTTGAGGACATGGTGAGGTTCAAGCCAGGCGCGTCGGGCGATGCCGACACCAAAGTGGATCTGTGCAAAGCCGGTGGTGGTGTGGCTGTCGGTGTTGATGACCAGGGGGACGCCGGCCTGCGCTGCCAGCCGGGCGTGTTCATCTTTGAGATCCATGCGCCCTGCGGAGGCGTTGATCTCCAGGGCCACGCGGTGTTTGAGGCAGGCCTGGATGATGGCCTGGAAGTCGAATTCAAAGGGGTCTCGGCCGCCGAGCAGCCTGCCGGTGGGGTGACCCAGGGCGTGGATGTGGCCGCTGGAGATGGCCTTGAGCAGGCGCTCGGTCATGGTTTGGCGGTCTTGCTTCATGGAGGCATGGACCGAGCCGACGACGTAGTCGAGTTCATCGAGCAGATCGCCGGGCAGGTCCAGTGAGCCGTCCTTGAGGATGTCGACCTCGATCCCTTTTTTGATCTCAATGCCGTCGATGGCCTCATTGGCGGCGTCGATATCGATCATGTGTTGGCGCAGGCGGTCGGGCCCCAGGCCATTGGCGACCACCGAGGCCTGGGAGTGGTCGGTGATGACGATGTATTTGTGGCCAAAGTCGCGGGCTGCCTCGGCCATCTGCGCGATGGTGTGGCTGCCGTCGCTGGCGGTGGTGTGCATGTGCAGATCGCCTTGGATGTCTGCCGCGCTCAGCAGCGATGGCAGCGCGTCGGCCTCGGCGGCGGCGATCTCACCGGTGTTTTCGCGCATCTCCGGGGGGATCCACGCCAGCCCCAGCGCGGCGTAGACGTCCTGCTCGGTGCGCGAGGCCACCGGCGGCGTCCCTTCGGGCGCATCGACCTTGAAGACGCCGTACTCGCTGATCTTCAGGCCCATGGACTTGGCGCGCTTGCGCAGTTCCACGTGGTGCTCTTTGCTGCCCGTAAAGTGATGCAGCGCCGATCCAAAGGCCTCTGGGGCCACCACACGCAGATCGGCCTGAAACTCGCCGTCCAAAATGACCGAGGTCTTGGTCGAGCCTCGGGCGATCACCTCGCGGACCCCGTCGAGGTTGACGAAGGCCTCCATGACGGCTTCGGGGTCGGTGCTGGCGACCACAAAGTCCACGTCCTTGACCGTCTCGCGGCGGCGCCGGACGCTGCCGCCGACCTCGGCCCGCTCCACAGCCTCCACAGCCCGCAGGGCCTCCACAATGGGCCCGGCGACCATGATGGCCATCGGCAGCGGGCGGCGGCCTGCCTGGCGACGCAGCCGGGCGATCTCGCGCCGGATGTTGTCCTGGGTCTTGGCCCCAAAACCGGGCAGCTGGGCGATCGTCCCGTCCTCAACGGCCTTCTCCAGCGAGGCCAGATCCCCGACCTCCAGGTGGGTGTAGAGGGCCTTGACCTTCTTGGGGCCCAGGCCCTGGACCTGCATCAGCCCCAGGATGCCGTCGGGCAGGCTCTGGCGCAGCTCGTTGTAGAGCTCAAAAGAGCCGCTGTCGCGGATGCTGACCAGATCGGCGGCGATGGACTTGCCAATGCCTGGGAGCCGAGTGAGCGGGCCGTCGTTCATGGCCTCTTCGAGGCTGATGGGGAGTTTTTCGACAGTGCGGGCGGCCTTTTGAAAGGCGCGCACGCGGTAGACGTTGCCGCCGGAGATTTCGATCAACGCGGCGGTCTGCGCCAAAAGGCGAGCATATTCGGCGTTGCGCATGGCGAGGCCTCGATGGTGTATGGGGTGAGTGGGGTGTGTTGATGGGGTGCTTGTGGCACCGCAGGTGCGCCTGGGATCGGGCGTTGCGCCCGAGATGGTGCGTGACGGCGGCCGCCCGATGTGGGAAGCGCCGTCGGGGACCATCCAGAAGCGTTGATGCCGAATGTGTTCGGTCGATGCGCCGTTGTGGATGCGTCCCGTGGAGTCCAGGGAGGGTCAGACCTCCATGATCTCCTTTTCTTTTTCGGAGACGAGCGAATCGATGGTCTTGATGTTCGCGTCGGTGTCTTCCTGCACAGATTTGAGGGCGCGGTGCATGTCGTCTTCGGAGATCTCGCCGTCTTTCTGGAAGGCTTTGATCATCTCGTTGGCGTCACGGCGGTGCTGGCGCGCCTTGACCTTGCGGTCTTCCCCGGCGGACTTGACCTGCTTGACCAGGGCCTTGCGGCGCTCGCCGGTCAGCGGGGGGATGGGCACGCGGATGAGCGTGCCGTCGTTGGTGGGGTTGAGGCCCAGGTTGCTGATCATGATGGCCTTCTCGATGGCCTGGATCATGTTCTTCTCCCAGGGCTGGATCGTGATCAGGGTCGCATCAACGACCTTGACCGCGCCGACCTGGTTGAGCGGGGTGGGGGTGCCATAGTAATCGACCCGCACGCCGTCAAAGATGGCGGGGTTGGCGCGCCCGGTGCGCACTTTGGTCAGGTCCTTGCGAAGGGCCTTGAGCACTTGTTCAAAGTTCTGTCCGAGGTCGTCAAAGACTTCATCCAGCATCGCCGCATCCTCCTTTCCTTTCCTGAGTGTGAAACGCAATTGTAAGCCATCAAAAGGACCGCGAGTCTACTCCATGGTCCGCGATGTCACAAGCGTCCCCACCTTTTGACCCGTCACAACGCGCTTGATGTTGCCGGTGTCGTGCAGGTTGAAGACAACGATGGGCAGGTTGTTGTCTTTGCACAGGCTGATGGCGGGGGTGTCCATGACGCGCAGCTCTTTGTTGAGGACCTCCATGAAGGTGACCTTCTTGAACATGACGGCGTCGGGGTTGGTGACGGGGTCGCTGTCGTAGATGCCATCGACCTTGGTCGCCTTGAGCAGGATGTCGGCGTGGACCTCCATGGAGCGCAGCGCGGCGGCGGTGTCGGTGGTGAAGTAGGGGTTGCCGGTGCCGGCGACGAAGATCACGATCCGGCCCTTCTCCAGGTGGCGCACGGCGCGGCGGCGGATGTAGGGCTCGGCCACGGCGTTGATCTCCAGGGCGCTCATGACGCGGGTGAACTTGCCCTTCTTCTCCAGGGCGTCCTGGAGGGCCAGGCCGTTGATGACGGTGGCCAGCATGCCCATGTGGTCGGCGCTGGAGCGGTCCATGCCGCTGGTGCTGGCGGCGACGCCGCGGAAGATGTTGCCGCCGCCGATGACGATGGCGATCTCCAGGCCCAGGTCATGGACCGCGGCGACTTCCTGGGCGATGGCGTCGAGCGTCTCGGTGTTGATGCCCGAGCCGTCCTGCCCGGCGAGCGCTTCGCCAGAGAGCTTGAGCAAGATCCGTGTGAAGTGCGCTTCGGGGGATTTGGGGAGCTTCGGCATCGTTCACCTCCATTGTGTGGGTGCCGTGGAAATTGTCGCAGGTGTGGTGACACAAAAAAGGCGGCCATACAAGAGTGCAGGCCGCCAAAAGAGACGCTCAGTGGGATTGTTCAGCGGCTTGAATCAGCCACCGGTGATGGCGGCGACTTCGTCAGCGAGGTTGCTGACGGCCTTTTCGATGCCATCGCCGACCTGGTAACGCACAAAGCCGGTGACTTTGACGCCGCCGACGGCTTTCTGGTAGGCGCCGACGGTCTGGTCGGGCTCTTTGACGTAGGGCTGCTTGAGCAGGCTGATCTCGTTGCGCCACTTGTTGAGCTTGCCCACCACGATCTTGGGAGCGATGTTGGCGGGTTTGCCCATGTCGATGACCTGCGCGGTGAAGATGTCTTCCTGACGCTTGACGGCGTCGGCGTCGATCTCCGAGGGGTCCACGACGGTGGGGTTGGCGGCGGCCACGTGCATGGCCACGTTGCGCGCAAACTCACCGGCAGCGTCGCCCTGACCTTCAACTTCCACCAGGACGCCGATCTGGCTGCCAGCGTGGATGTAGGAGCCGATCGTCTTGCCTTCGCCGCCGACGCGCACGAGGCGACGCAGCTGGACGTTTTCACCAATGGTGGCCACGGCCGCCTTGGCCCAGTCCTCGATGGTCAGACCATCGGGGTGGTTGGTGGCCTTGAAGGCGTCGATGTCGGCAGCGTCGCTGGCGGCAGCGAGGCTGGCGGCCTCGGCCACGAAAGCCTTGAACTGGTCGTTGCGGGACACAAAGTCGGTCTCGCAGTTGACCTCGATGATCAGCCCGTTGGAGGCGTCGTCGCTGATGACCGTGGCCACCAGACCTTCTGCGGCGGTGCGGCCGGCCTTCTTCGCGGCGCGCGCCATGCCTTTCTTCTGCAGGTAGAGCAGGGCCGCTTCGACGTCACCATCGTGCTCGACCAGCGCCTTCTTGCAGTCCATCATCCCAGCGCCAGAGCGCTGCCGAAGCTCTTTGACCTGTGAGGCCTTGATCGCCATCTTCCTGTGCTCCTCAAATCTTGGTTGGTTTTTTGTCGCGGGCGCCGCCGGAGAGACTCACCGGCGGCATCCTGACGTCAGGCGCCTTCGGGGCTCTGACGCTTGATCAGCTTCTGAACTTCGGGGCCGCTGACGTTGGCCGCAGGCGTGAAGCCCTCGATGTAGCCTTCTTCGTCGCGGGCCTTGCGCTCCTCAGCACGGCGCTTGGAGCCTTCGATGGCCGCATCGGCGATGCCCTCGGCGAAGATGCGGATCGAGCGGATCGCATCGTCGTTGCCGGGGATGACGTAGTCCACGCCGCTGGGGTCGCAGTTGGTGTCGACCAGCGCCACCACGGTGATGCCAAGGCGCTTGGCTTCCTTGATCGGGATGTGCTCTTTCTTGGGGTCGATCAGGAAGATGATCGTGGGCAGCTTGTCCATCAGCTTGATGCCGCCGACGTTCAAGTCCAGCTTCTCGCGCTCACGGGTGAAGCTCAACACCTCTTTCTTGGTGTAGCGGTCGAACGAACCGTCGATGGACATCTTCTCAAGGGTCTTGAGACGATCGATCGAGCGGCGGATCGTGCGGAAGTTGGTCAGCGTACCACCGAGCCAGCGGTGCGTGATGAAGAACTGATCGGCGCGCACGGCCGCATCCTTCATCAAATCCTGAGCCTGCTTCTTGGTCCCCACAAAGAGCACCGAGCCACCCTTGGCCACCGAGTCGCTGACAAACTTGTACGCCTTGTCAAAGAGACGCACCGTCTGGGCCAGGTCCACGATGTAGATGCCGTTGCGGGCACCGTGGATGTACGGGCGCATTTTGGGGTTCCAACGCTTGGTCTGGTGACCGAAGTGCACACCAGCTTCCAGCAACTCACGCATGTTCAACTTGGGCATTTTTCTGTGTCCTCTCACTAAAGGTTTTGTTTTTCTTCCGCCACCTTCAACCCGACGTCACCACCCTGAATCATCATCCACCCCGATCCCATCGGTCTTGGTGGCACTCACGATGTCCAAAGCACACGGCGACACCAGTCCAGCGGCGTGCCAGTTGAGGCCGCGCATTTAACACACCCCACTGTACAAAGCAAGTGGCATCGCGCGGTACGCGATGTTCACGGTTCGGTTGCCGCGCTGCGCTTGGCTTGCTTTTGGTTCGGTCGCCGGCGCTTCGCTTGGCTTGCTTTTGGTTCGCCTGCTGCGCAGGCTTTTGGTTCGGTCGCTCGCTGCGCTCGCTTCCTTTTGGCATTTGGGATGGGTTGGGTTCTTGGCTTCGCCGGTACGAGTTGGGCATTTCGTCGAAATTGGTTCGTTTTTGGAGGCTGGGTGGGGGGGGGTGGGGACTTGTAGGGTTTTCCAAGGGGTTTGTGGTCGGTGGTGATGGCT
>CAKZKQ010000402.1 GCA_937123825.1 uncultured Pseudomonadota bacterium | reverse complement strand
GGTCTTGAGCCACTTATCGAGTGCCCCCGAGTCGTTGGCGCTCAGGACCACAATGTCGTACTCACCGACCTTGAACTCGGCCTCCACGTTGACGCCGCCCGGGCTGGGATCGGCCTCTGAGTCATCATCCGTATCGTTTGCGCTGGGGGGAAAGACGTCCCGCTCATCAAAGCGACTCGTGTTGCAGGGGTCTTGCTCCCAGTATTCGACAAGACGCGGCGCGGAGAGCTGGTCGATCTTGTCAAAGACGGACTTGTCGAGGGTTTTGACGTTGTCCTCTTGCAGGATCACAGGCACGGGGATGACCATCGCAAAGTCTTCCAGCGGTCCCTGGTAGTTGTTCTGCATCGAGAGCACCGTCCGTGTCCCCTCTCTCATCAGCACCACCTGCGTGGCGTCGTTGTAGAGCCCCGACTCCGCCCCCGAGACATAAAATCCGCAGAACGCCTCTGCCGCCGAGGGGGCTGCCATCATGCCCAGCGCCAGCGCCAACGCACCAGCTTGCTTCACAAGGCCCTTACCATCCAAACGCATCATCTCTCCTCTCCTTACAAAAATTCGAGACCATTGGCCCACAACGGCTCAAAAATCTGAGACCACAGGGCCCTCTCCCAGTGCTCGATCCCGAATCCTATGGTGTTGGAACACCCGCAAGGCATCCTGAAAAGCAACATTCAGGCCCGATCTGATGAATTTGACAAAGAAATGATGGGGGCGGGGTGGGGCCACGTGGGGGTTGGGATGGGGTCAAAAGAAGGAGAGCTGTTGGGCTTTGGCCTCAGCCTCGATGCACAGCGGGTCGTCCAGGTCGGGGTGGTTGACGCGGCCCGAGACCTCGCGGGCCCGCAGGCAGTCGGTCAGTTCGGGGTGCATGATGGCCTGCAAGGAAGGCTCTTCGGCGGTGGGGGAGAGCCAGCCGGGGGCCTCGCGCCAGGTCAGCAGGACCGGCATGCGACCCTGGGCCTGAGCCACCAGGGCGTTGGCCTGGCAGGTGATCAGCGCAAAGGCATCGCGGCCTTGTCGATCCACACCGTGGATCCCCGCCGCCCACAAAATGCTGCCGTTGTGGGCATGGAACCAGATGGGATCTTTCATCCGGTCGCCCAAACGACCGTAAAACCCATCGATGGGGATCACGCACCGCGCCACCTTGCGCAACCCTCGGCGGCTGAGAGACTCCGCCGTCACGTACGACAGCGGCCGGTCCATGTTGCTGGGCAACCCCCACAGAGAGCGCACCACCTCGACCTGACCGCGCACATGGCGCACCGGGCGCACCAACCAGTGCCACTGGCCGCAGCCGATGTTGTACCGGGGTCTAAAGGAGTGATCCTGGCTGCCAAGGCGCTGGAGCAGGGTGGAGAATGTGGGCGTGGTCAAGGTCAGGCGCGTTTTCATGGGGGTCCTCACGGCAACTTCGGTGACACCAGGAAAGCCCCTACAATGTAATGAACATTTTTACAGCCACAACCCCAAAACACTGCTCTATTGTTCACAAAATTACTGTGTCATCACTCATTTATCCCTCCAGCGCGCATGACTATCCCAAACACTAAAAACGACCAAAGCTCGCCCCATTCGACCCCGTAAACACCGCAAAGGCCCCCTTTGGCACGGCTGATGCGACACGAGGGGGCCGAACGCAATCTGCCAGCCTGATGCGTGATGTTGCAGCGCCAAAACGCGCCGCCGCCCGCATGCCACAGGCTCCGCCGGCCGCCTCACCACGACGCACCGGCGCCCAAAGATAAAACCTTCCGCCCGCGACCGGGCTGACCCCTTGAAGGAGGCCGACCATGAGTGACGACCGACGCAAAAACAGCAACGAGTTGATCCTTTCTGACGGCGAGTACGCCTACACCCAGGACACCGCCAGCGGCCTCATCAAGGTCCACACCGGGCCCATGGTCATCAACGTCACCGGACAGGAAAACCCCGTGACGTACAGCGCCGACAAGCGCCGCTTCAGCAACGTCCAGCTCCCCCAGGCCACCCAGTCCAGCCCATTGACCCCCCAGGGCTACTACTGCGTCTTGTGGAACCCCGCCGAGAACGGCCAGCACCCCGACGAAAAGAGCAAAGCCATCAGCCCTGCCCTCTCCATGGGCCAGCGCGTCAACATCCCCGGCCCCTGCACCTTCTCGCTGTGGCCCCGCCAGAGCGCCAAGGTCATCGAAGGCCACCACCTGCGCTCCAACCAATACCTCCTGGTGCGCATCTACGACGAGGAAGCCGCCCGCGCCCACTGGGCCTCCGCGGTCGTCAAGCCCGCCGGCGGCAACACCGCCGAGGAGCCCCTGGCCGAGGTCACCGGCGAGGTCCCCAAAGACCTCAGTGTGGGCCGCCTCTTTGTGATCCGTGGCACCGAAGTCTCCTTCTACATCCCCCCCACCGGTGTCGAAGTCGTCGAAAACGAGGACGGCCGCTACGTCCGCGACGCGCTCACCCTTGAGCGCCTGGAGTACTGCATCCTCATCGACGAAAACGGCAACAAGCGCTACGAGCGCGGCCCCGCCGTGGTCTTCCCCCGGCCCACCGAGCACTTCTACGAGGAGCACCTGCGCGCAGGACGCGTGCGCCAGTTCCGCCCCATTGAGCTCAACCCCATCCAGGGCATCCACGTCAAAGTCATCGCCGACTACACCGACGCCGACACCGGCCGCTCCTACACCGAGGGCGAAGAACTCTTCATCACCGGCAAGGACACCCCCATCTACTTCCCCCGTCAGGAGCACTCCCTGGTCTCCTACGACGGTCGCAGCAAGCACTTTGCCACCGCCGTGCCTCTGGGCGAGGCCCGCTACGTGATGGCGCGCAAGACCGGCCAGATCAAAATGATCGAAGGCCCCACCATGCTCTTGCCCAACCCCTGCGAAGAGGTCATCGTCCGCCGCGCCCTGACCGACACCCAGTGTCAGCTCTGGTACCCCGGCAACAAGGACGCCCTGGCTTACAACCGCCGCCTGCGCGAGCTCTCGGCCCAAACCCCCACCACCCGCAACGGCGCCATCTCTGAGGGACAGGTCCGCCGCAACCGCAAGAACAAAAAGGGCATGGTCCTGGAGCAGGACACCGTCATGGAGTCCAGCCAGACCCACGTCGATGTCCCGGCCATTATGGCCGACGAGTTCTACCACCGCTCGACCTACAACGAGCCCCGCACCCTGACCCTCTTCACGCGCTTCACCGGCGTGCCCACCATCGAGGTCTGGACCGGCTACGCCGTCATGATCGTCAACCGCCGTGGGGAGCGCCGCGTCGAAATCGGCCCCAAGACCATCTTGATGGCCTACGACGAGCACCTGGAGGTCCTCTCGATGTCCAAGGGCGTGCCCAAGAGCAGCCGCGACGTCTCGCAGACCGCCTACCTGCGCATCCGCAACAACGCCATCGTCGACCAGGTCCAAGCCACCACCGGCGACAACGTCAAGGTCTCGGTGCGCGTCAGCATGCGGGTCGACTTCGAAGAGACCGACCCCGCGAGCTGGTTCGCCGTCGAAAACTACGTCAAGGTCCTGTGCGACCGTGTCCGCTCGCTCATCAAGACCCAGGTCCGCCAGCAAGAGGTCGAGGCCTTCTACCCCCAGGCCGAAGAGATCATCCGCGACACCATTCTGGGCGCCGCCAACGACCAGGGCCAGCACCCCGGCCTCTTCTTTGAAACCAACGGCATGCGCGTCGTAGACGTGGACGTCCAGGAGGTCAAGGTCCTCGACCAGCGCATCGCCGCCCTGCTCGACCAGGCCCAGCAGCAAACCCTCCAGTCCAACCTCAAGCTCATGACCGCCGCGCGCCAACTCGACATCGAAGAGCGCCTCGAAGCCATCGCTCGCCAGCGCGCCACCGCACAGGCCGAAACCGCGCGCCACAGCGCCGCCCTCGAAAACGAAACCATTGATCGCGAGCTCTCCCTGAATCTTGCCCGCATCAACTCCGAAACCCGCGAGCAGACCGAGCGCCTGGCCACCCAGTCCGCCCGCGACGCCGTCGCCAACGCCGGCCACGCCGCCAGCATGGAGCGCAAACAAAAGAACGCCGAGCTTGAGCACGCCATCGCGCAAACCACCGCCCAGCTGCGCCTGCTCCACCTCGAAGCCGAAACCAAAGCCACCGTCGATCGCCTCAACGCCGTCCAGGACGGCTTCTCCGAGGCACTGCTCGCCCTCGGCAACCAAGACACCCTCGTCAAAGTCGCCGAAGCCCTCAGCGTCCAACAAATGCTCGGCGGCCGCTCCCTCCCCGAGGTCGTCGGCAAAGTCTTCGAAAACACGCCCTTGCAGGACGCCATCAGTCGCGCTCTTGCTTCGCGCGATCGCGACTGATTTGCTGTCGGTTCGGTCGCCGCGCTGCGCTTGGCTTCCTTTCGGTTCGCGGCGCCGACGCTACGCTTGGCTTGCTTTTGGTTCGGTCGCTGCGCTGCGCTTGCTTCCTTGTGGTTCGTTCGCTTCGCTCACTTATGGCATTTGCGATGGGTGGGTTCTTTGCTTCGCCGGTGGGAGTGGGGCATCTCGTCGAAAGTGCTTTCACCTCTCTGAGGCCAGATGTGCGGCGGCTGTCGTGTGTTGGGCCTTGCCTTTTGGAGGTCGGGTCGTCCGGCAAGCTGATGCACTCACTTCGTCGCTCCACCCACACGCAAATGCCCGGCTTGTTTGGGGGCAGGATAGGCGGCGAAGCTCGCCTTCCTGCCGGCCTCCGTGGGCGGCAACGTCGGTGGTCCTCAACTGCCAAGGCCGCTCGGCGAGGCGGGCTATCGCCGCCTGCCTTCGCCCCAGGATGCCCCACATCGATGTTGGTCCCCAACTTCCAGGGCCGCTCGGCAAGGCGAGCTACCGCCGCCAGCCTTCACCCCTCCAAACCAGCCCCCACAATCAAAAGTTTCCCCCCAAAAAAGCCGCACACCCCTTTGGAAGGCCCTTCAAGTCTCCACCACCGTCCACAAAACCGCCTGGAAAGCCCCACAAGCCGTCACCACCCCCATCCGGCCTCCAAAAATGAAGCACTTTCGACGAGATGCCCCACTCCAAGGCCCGGCAATGAGGCAGACCTTGGTCAGTCTGGCGAGGGCATCGGTGTCAGGACGAGGCGACAAGCACAGACGAACTGGAGGTTCGTCGAGCATTGGCAACGAAGTCATGGCACTGATGAACCGTCAGAATGGCCGAGGGATGGCTTGTTGCCTGACCGAAAGGCGAAGCCAAGAACCCAACCCATCACAAATCCTATAAGGGAGCGAAAGCGACCGCACCACAAGGGAGCGAGCGCAGCGAGCGACCGAACCAAAAGCAAGCGCAGCGCCGCGAACCGAAAGCGCAGCGCCAGCAAGCGAACCAGCGATAGCGCCCCGCGCTATCGCTTCAGGTATTGGCCGACGTCCCATTCGAAGGTGTTTTTGGGGGGGCCGGTCCAGGGCAGCAGGAGGCGTTCCCAGTCGACGGAGTCGTTTTGGTCGACGTCGATGTAGGTTTCGGCGGTGACGCCGGTGGCTTTTTTGGGGGCGGTGACGGTGATGACGGCGGGTTTCTTTTTGCCGCCTTTGATGGTGAGCTTGTTGTTGATCTCCCAGCCCTGGCCTTGGTTGCCCAGTTCGTGGTGGAAGATGACCAGGAGGCGGTCGAGCTTGAATTGGAAGATGATCAAGACGTCCTGAACGACGGGGCCGTGGTCGAGCTTGTAGTAGACGAGCATTTCGTCTTTGCCGTCGCCGGTCAGGTCGCGGGTTTCGAGCTTGTAGTGGGTGATGTGGTCGGCGGTGGCCATGGTGTAGTAGTAGAAGTCGCCGTCGCCCAGGCCAAAGCCGACCACGACCAGGCGGTTTTTGACCAGGAAGACCCGCTCGCGGCGGCTGTCGCCGCCGACATCGACCAGAAACTCACCGGTGGGCTTGACGCCGTGCAGCTCGGGCAGGCGCTGGTAGAAGCCCGCGTCCATGTTTTCGGCGCCCGCCAGACGCAGCTTGGCCATGGTGTCGGGGCGGCGTTTTTTGCGCCCGTCGAAGGGGGCGTTGGCCACGGCAGCCTCGTCTTCGTTGGGATCGTCGCGGTCCAGGTCGCGGGCGATGATGGCGATGCCAATCGGCTCAAGGCCTGGGGCCGGGTCGCTGAGCTCGGACAAGGGCAGGCCAAACTCAAAGAAGTAGCCGGTGTGGCGCATGGAGCCGTCTTTGAGCAGGCCGGTGGGCTCCTGGTCCTTGAGGCTCTTGGGATACTGCCAGGTGATGGCCGGTTTGCCGTCGGATTCCATATCGCCCAGCGCCAACTCCAGCATCCTCATCCGTCCGTGTGGGCTCTTTGCGGCCACCTCGCCGCCGTCAAACCAGATCTCAACCCGATCGCCACGGTCGCGGCGTTTGGGGCCGGTGACGATGTTGTCGCGGACCTCGACGGCCATGTAGATGTAGGTTTGATCGTACTGGGCCTGGACCACCATTGAGAGGTCTTTGGGACCGGTCCAGTCATACTCTGGCTCGCCCCGGGTCAGGGTGCGGCTTTCGACCTTATCGACGCCTTCCCAGTCGGTCACAAAGCCATCGACTTTGACGTAGCCGCTGCGGGCGGACTTGGCCGTCAGGTCCATTTTGGGTGCGGCGGCGGGCTCTGCGTTTTTTGCCTGCGCTGGGGCCTGCAAGCACAACCCCACACCCACCACCGTCGCCATCATCGCCCACAAGGTCTTCATCGTTTGCCTCGCCCCGTTGCAGTGAAGGGGACCTCGGTGGTCCGCCCTGGAAGGGATCCAAAAGGGGTTTCGAGCCACTTGTGGTCGGCGTCGAAGTTTTGGATGACCCCGTTGATGGATGGCTCACTGGCTCCTTAGCCGCAGGGTCTCCAGCTGCCCGACACCCACGGCGAAGCGCCGGAAGGATTCGTAGGCCTTCGGTGCCACCCTTTGAATCGGTACATCGAGCACCCGGCGCAGAGCAAGCACGTTGGGACCTTCGTTTCGCGCCGAGGTGGTGCGGATCTGGCCAAAGTCTCCCTTGAGCGCGTTGACCTGACCGGCGTCCAACTCGGCTTTGTGACCATCGGGGAAGACCAGGCGCGCCTCCAATGTGACCCGCGTGGGGCTCAAGATGGCCACGGGCTGACGGCGCCGGGGAAGCGTGGCGTATTGCTGGGCCAGACCCGTGGCGAAGAAGGGCTGTTCGACCAACAGAGCCCCATTCTCCACCCTCGCGAAGCCCGGCGAGCGGACGCTGTAGCGCATGATGAGGGGTTTGGTGGTGTCTTTGGCGTTTTCAAAGTCCAGTGTGGTGATCTCCAGGCCTGGGAAGGTGTCGGTCATGGCCCCGGCCAGACCCTCGCGCAGCTCGTCAAGGTCGGTGTACTCATCCACGACGCGGCGCAGTTGGATGGCGTCGGTGCCGGTGTAGGTCTCGGTGACTTTGCCGGTCAGCGTGCCATCCTGGGCGATCTGGGCGTCGAGTGTGATGGTCCTCATGTCGGCCTCGGGCGCGAGCGTGGGGACGTCGACAAAGAGGGTCTCTATGGTTGGGGCACTCTCCAGCGCGGCCAGCAGCAGCGCCTTGTTGCCTTGGATGGACGGCGAGATGTGGCCAAAAATGCTGTGGTTGAGGGTGGGGTCGAGCCAGACCCAGTTGTCGCCGACGCTGGCGCGCAGGATCGTAAAGTCCCAGTTGTCGGTTTCGGGGACGGGGCCCAGAGTCTGGTCACGGCCCCAGGGGCGAGCCAGTGCCACGTCGTTGGGGATGTCCAGCAGGTTCAGCAGCGCCCGCAGCACGATCATCCGGTCGCCTCGGCCACCCGAGAGGACCTGGGACGCGGTGGCCGAGAAGAGGCCCGAGCCGTCATCGTCGATGTTGGCCAGGACGTACTTGAAGGCCGCTTTGGCGCGGGCCGCCGGTGACTTGTGTTCCCGTTTGAGCTGGGCCGCCACGGCCTTCAGGCGCCCATCGGGGCGAGCCCCCGAGAGGACCCTGTCGCGGTAGAGGCGGTGGGCGTCGGCCCACTGGAGTTTGTGGGACAGGCGGATGGAGGGCAGGACCTCCACGTTGGGCACCGAGGCGGGTTCGCTGCGGGCCTGGGGGCCTTCGACGGTCAAAAAGCGCCAGCGGCGCCACTGGCCGCGCTCGGTGATCAGCGCCTTGGGTGCGTCCTGGCGGTAGTCCACGTGCACGTCCTGCCAGGACTTGGGGGCGTCGATGATGTATTCGCTGCGCAGCAGCGGGGCGTCAAAGATGTTGAAGAAGAAGCGCACCCCGCCATAAGCCCCTTTGCGGGCCTCGTTGCCCGAGCTGCCCTGCAGGTACTCGTACTCAATGAAGTCGCCCTCGGCCAGGTTCGGCATCGAAATGCTCGGTTTGCCCGCAATAAACTCCGGCTCCAGCACTCGCCCGTCCGGCTTCACCGTACGAATCTGCAAGAGCAGCGCGTCCTGGGGCAGCTCCACCTCGCCGAAGTTGTCGATCCCCTCCTTGTTGTTCACCCGGATGATGTTGTGGGTGACGGTCAGGTTGGAGCCGTCGGGGTAGATCCGCACGGCGGCGTAGTCCAACAGGTAGACGCCGCTGGTGTCGGTGAATTTGGGGTCCTTGAGGTACTCCTTGATGACCGCCTGTCCGTCGATGCGCAGGTCCTCAAGGACGTTTGTGCCGCTGGCCAGCGCGTTGAGGCGGCGCAGCCCATAGCTGCCGGGGTGCTGCTCGACCCAGCCTTCAAGCATTTTGCTGGCCTCTTTGGGGCCTTTGGAGGCCATCAGAGCGTCAAAATGCAGCGCCAGCGCGTCCGCAGAGCCTCCGGTGGCCTTCAAGAGGCGCTCAAAAGTGGCCTGAGCCTCTTTGTCGCGCCCGTCGCGTTGGTAGAGCGTGGCCAGCGTGAGCATCATGGAGAGGCCGCTTGGCTGGCGAGCGACCAGGCGCTCATAACGGGCGATGGCGGCGGCCAGATCGCCGCGCGGCAGATCGTGGTTCAGCGCCAGGTTTTCCTGGGAGATGTCGCAGCGCGCCGCCGCCTCGGGCAGGCTCTGGGGCGTGGGCCACTGGTCCAGCTCCGACCAGCGTCCCCACTGGGCGGCCACCAGCGAGCAGTCCCCGGGGTCGATCTCCAGCGCTCGCTTGAGCGTCTTGGCCGCCGCCACCGACCAACCCTTGTTCAGCAAGAGGTCGTAGTGGGTGGCCAGGACGGTGGGCTCTTGCGGGGCGTTGTCCAGCGCCATGGCCATAAAGGGCTCGGCCTCGTCGCTCTGACCGGCGCCCAGAAGCATGTCGGTCACCTGCAGCGCGGCCATGCCTGCGGTGGGGTCGAGCGTGGCGGCGGTGGCAAAGGCCTCCAGCGCCACATCGCGCCGTCGCAGGGCGCTGTTGCTGGTGTCGTCGCGCTCCATCAGTCCCCTCGTGACTAGCGCGGGCGGGAAATCCGGGGCCAGCGCGTCGAGCCGGTCCAGCGCGCGGCGCGCCAGGTGGGGGTCATGGCGCTCGTGGGCGGCCACGGCGGTCATCCACAGGACAAAGGGGTGGTCCTGGAGCGGTTTTTCGCTGCCAAAGTAGCCCTTGGTGGGCAGCTTGGCGGTGGTGGTCATCTTGCCAGCGGCGCGGTCGTCGGGGGCGGTCGGGCTGGCTTTGAGCGCCAGCGGTGCGCCGTCGGCGGGGGTCAGCAGCAGTTGAAAGGTCTCGTCGCCGCGCTCAACCACCAGACGCACGCGGATCCGGTAGGTCCCAGCGCCCAACTCCAGCGGTGCTCCGGCGCGGTGGGCGGGATAACCGTCGCGCAGCAGGTTGTTTTCAAAGATCAGCGCGTCGTCGATCCACACTTTGATGCCCGTCGAGGTCTTCAACTGGGCCAGAACGGAGCGCGCCTTGTCCAGCGTCACCCAACTCTCCAGGTAGAAGATGCCCTGGTGGCTCAGCGGCAGGCCCTGGTCGGGGGTCTCAAAGCGGACCGTGCGCGATTGACGCTCAAAGCCGTCCACCGTGACCGATTCGGGCAGCGCGGGCTGGTCTTCGATGGTGTCGGGGTAGGCGGTGTCGTGGTCGTAAAAGGGGTAGAGCGAGAGCGGACCCGCAAGGCGCCACTGGTCGACCAGTCCCTGGGCGGTGCCGTCAAAGGGGGCGGCTTGATCGCTTTGAAGGAAGATTCTGTGGGCCGTCTCCAGGGCCACCAGTCCCATATAGGCGCGAGTGGACGTTGCCAGGGGCTGGCCCTGGACGCTGGTCAGCGCTTTGGAGGCGGCGTCGGGCCAGCCGGCAGCGGCCCGTCGCAGTTGGTGCAGGCGCAGGGCGCTGTAGTGGGCCAGCTTTGAACCCGGGTGGTCGCCGATGAGGTCGGCATGGGCGGCGGCGGCTTGGCTGTAGCGGCCCTGGTGAAGGTGGATCTCGGCCAGTCCAAAGCGGGCCAGCGGGTCATCGCCCAGCGACTCAAAGTCGTCGCTGGCTGCCATGGCGTCGCCCTGGGTGAGCCACTGCTTCCAGGCTGCGGCCGTGGTGCCCGGCGCGGGGCTCTGGCGCAGGTCCGGCCCAAAGGTCGGTGGGCCGAGCGGTTTCTTCTGGGGTCCGCCGCAGGCCGCGAGCAGGAGCACGGTCAGGGTCAACAACGCAGGCAGTATGGGGCGAGCCATGGGCACAAAGCTCCGGTGGATGCGTGGGTTTGGGGCTTGTTTGGGGTTCATCGTCATGCCTCCTGGGCGTGTTCAGGGGCGTTCGTAGACGACGCTGGTGGACAAAACGCGGTCGATTTGACCAAGCCATTGGCGCAGCGCCGGGTAATCCTCTGGGGAGACCCGGTGGGCGTCGATTTGGATGGTCACGCGCATCTCCAGCACAGGGCCGGTGGCTTCGTCGCGTTGCTCGACGGTGAGGCTGAAGCGGCCAAATGCCGAGGTCAACTCCTGGTTTTCAGGCAGCGCCTTGGGGGCGGCGCCTTTGGGCAAGCGCACCACGTAGGTCTCCTGGCGGACGTTGGGAGGGCCAAGCTCAAGGACCTGCTCACGCGTGGGCCATGGGGCCATGTTCTGGGCGGCCTTGGAGGGCCGCATCATGGGGTAGAAGCGCAGTTTTTTGCCCTCTTTGGAGACCACCTGCCCGCCTTCAAAGCGGTAGGAGACACGCACGGGGGCTTCAAGCTGGGTCAAGTCCGAGAACTGCACGTGGGTCAGCCCAGCGCCGACGATCGAGCCAGCCAGCGCCTGTCCAAAGTCCTCTTTCTGACGCTCGACGGTGCCGTAGCTGTTGCGGTATCCGGCTGCAAAGTCCCCGGTGACCGTCAGGCTGACATCGACCTGGGGCTCGGCGGCGGTCATGTCGACCTGCCATGTGGACAAAATGGAGTTGTGGGCGGCGGGCAAGATTGGGGTCTGTCCAAAGGTGAATTTGCCGCCGTCTTTGACGATCAGGACGCTGGCGCCCTGATCTCCAAAGGGGAGCTCGCCGGTGCCAGAGTACTCGGCGGTGCCGTCGAGGAAGAGGTCAAACTCGGGCACGTAGGCGATGGCGTGGTCAAAGATCTGGAGGCTGGGCGGGTTGGTGTCGATGGCGCCGTTGCGGCGCGTGCGGATGAGGACGATGTTGGCCTCAATCCCGGCGGCGCCCAGCATGACCTTGATGAGCGAGGCTTTGTCCTTGCAGTCCCCAAAGCGTCGCTGCAGACAGAGGGTGGTGCGGTAGGGCTTGTAGCCGTGGATGCCAAACTCCAGGCCGACGTAGCGGGTGTTCTTAACCACGTAGTTGTGCAGCGCCGAAACCTTGGCGCGGCGGTCGGTCATGCCCTTGGTCTCCTCGGCCACGATGCGCCGAATGTCGTCATCGACCACCAGTTGGTCTTTGACCAGGTCCCAGTACCAGTCAGCGACCTGATCCCAGGTGGCGTAGGTGGACAGGTGGAGGTAGTCGGCGATCTCGGCGTAGCCGGGTTGTTGGGCCTCGCTCTCCACAGTTGGGACGTCGCCGATGGCCCAGGTCCGGGCGGTCAGCTTCTGGCCCTCCCATTCGATCTCCTCGGTTTGTATGTCGTGTTTCAACGAGGGGTCGCGGGCCTGGATCTTGAGGTTCTGGGGCGAGATGAGGACATAGCGGGCCAGAGCCCTGGGGTCTTCGTCCTGGAAGAACCAAAGGTCGCCAAAGTAGTCGCCCAGGATGTTCTGATCCGAGGTCTGGTTGATGCGGTATTGGACCTCGACGGTGTCGCCGGGGGCCAGATCGGCAAAGTAGAGCACCAGGGCCCGGTAGTCGTAGTAGAGGTTGTACCAGGGCTCGGAGAGGGATTGCTCAAAGAGTTCGTAGGTGTCGCGGGTGGTGCCATCGGGGCGCGTGACGCGGGCCTTGATGATCTCGACGGCCTCTTCACCTGGGGTGTAGGGGATGGCAAAGGAGCGCATGCGGTTGGTGCCGGGCTCGGTCAGGACCTGCCAGGCCTTTTGAACCAGGTAGGAGGTCAGGCCGTTGGGGTAGACCCGGGTGACCTTCTGATCGACCAGATAGATGACGTCCTTGTCCTTGGCAAAGGCCGGATCGGGCTGACCCATGGCTTCGGACAGGTCCACGACCCAGCGTTCTTCGAGCGTGGGTTCGCGCGGCGCAAGCTGGTCGAGGTAATCTTTAAGGGGGGCGTTGCGGGGGTCGAGCTTGAGGGCTTGCCGCAGCGCGACCAGGGCGCCGGGGTCGTCGCCGCGCTCCTGACGGATGACGCCAAGCTGTTGCCAGTAGGAGGCGTCGCCGGGGACCAGCGCTGTGAGCGTCGCCAGGGCCTTTTCGGCGGCCTCCAGGTCGCCCATGGCGCGGTGCGCGCTGGATTTGAGGATGTAGAAGCCGGTGATGTCGCGGCGCACGACCATGGCCTGCTCGACCAGGGCCATGGCGCCCTTTTGGTCTCCGCGCTGGAGGTGGACCGAGAGGCACGGGCTGTAGATGCCGATGTTGGTGGCGTCGCTCTTGAGCTGAAGCGCGCACAGCTCGGCCTGCTTGTCGGGGGCGATGGCGGCGATGGCGGCGTTGTTGGCCGCGGCCAGGAGGCCAGGGTGGTCTGGGTGCGCGCTTTGAGCTTTAAGGGCGGTCGCCAAAGCGCTCTGGGTCAGCCCCTCTTGGACCATCATGTTGATCTTCATGGCCCAGGCGGCGGCAAAGCGCGGGGTTTTGGTGACCAGCGCGTCGATGGAGCGCCAGGCGTCGGTGTAGTGGGCGTCGCCAGCGGAGTTGTAGGCGATGCGGGCGCGGTTGAAGGCGATCCAGGGGTCATCGGGGGTGGCCTTGGCGGCGGCCTCGATGGCCTCGCGGCGCAGCCACTGTTGGGGATGGGTGGCGCTGGCTGAGAGCATGACGGCGGGCGTCCTGGCCAGCGCGGTGGCGCTCTTAAGCAGCGCGCGAGCGGGGTCTTTGGGGTCTTCGGGCCGATAAAAGCGGGCCAGACGCGCGGCCCGGGCCAGCGCCAACGCCTGCGCCTGGGGGTCTTTGGTCTGTCCCTTGGCCCATTGGGTGTAAAGCTCAAGCGGCGCGGGCTGGCCGGTGGGTTTGTCGGGCAACGTGGTGCCCAGCACCGTGCCTGCGCGCATGCGCTGGGTGTCGGTCTGGACTTTTGCATTGCTCAGCGCAGCGCCGCGCGTGTCCGTCAACCGAAGGCCAAACGTCATTGGACCGGTCTCGTTGCCCATTTTGAGCACGATCAGGTTCTCGCCCTTGCTCAGCGACAAGCCGTAAACGTCCCGGTCAAACTCTCCGCCCAGGGGCTCGTCCACGGCGGCGATCAGGGCGCCGTTGTGCCACAATTTGTAGGCGCAGGTGGCGGCCAGAGTCAGAGAGGCCTTCTGGGCCCGCGCGGTGGTGAGGGTGGTGGCGGCGTAGACCACCGAGCCCTCCACGGGGCGGATGAGGGTCTGCGCGTCCACGGTGCCCAGCAAGTCGCGATCGGTCATGGGCTGCCAGGAGACATCGCCGCTGCGTCCGCGCGCGACTTTGCCCAGGTCCACCCCGTCTTCTGGACCGTAGGGGGTGTCCATGCCTGACATGCCGTCGTTGGCAAAGGGGCCAATGATTTGCCAGTGGCGCACAAACCCGGCCTGGTCCAGCAACTGACCGGCGCCAGCACGGTCGGCGCGTTGCAGCTTAAGGCGAGCCTGCTCAACGGCCACCATGGGCCTGACCGAAGGGTGGAGTTTGTTGGGTTTGCCCAGCGCCTCCATCGCCTTTTGGGCGTCTTTGAGGCCGGTGTGCTCCAGCGCGTCGCGCAGATCGATCATGGCACCGAGCGCCCGAATGTCGCCGCGCGCAGCGGCGATCTCTGAGGCCAGAGTCTCTGCCCTCGCACCGGCTGGGTCCTGGCCCCAAGCGGTCACGCCGTGGATCATCAGCAAAAATGCGATCGCCGCTGCCGCGGTTCGCGATGCCCGGTGATCTTGGTGTGGCATCAATCGTTGAGGCGGTGGAGTATTCTGGGCGTTCATCAGTGCTCCATCTTAAAGGGTCGGCGCGACCAGGTCGGGCGGTGTCTGCGTGCTTGGAACTGGTGGGTTGAGCCCCTCCAGCACGACTCGCAAGGGCCACTCCCAGACGCCTGGGCAGCCCGAGAGCCTAACACCGGCCACCCCCTAGGACAATCCGAAGCGTGTCGAGGTTCCCCAGCAGCCGATAATTATACAATTCAAGAGTTGATGTTTTGTATAGTATAGGTGTATAAGTATGTTGTAGCTGTTTGGTTGGGTTGCCCAGGGCCTCAAAACGTGTAATCAAACAGATGTGCAGGACGAAAGGGAGGGGGTGCAGCAAAGAAGATGTGTGTTGATGAAGGGGATTGTGCGAGGGTGTGAAAGGCACCTGCACTGCCCGGACGTTTTGAGGCACTGCATCTGAAATCTGCAACGGCGATCGGCGCGAACCACAAGGTCGGCGCCAAATCGAGCCTCCTGTTTGGGGTGAAAGCGTGCGCGTAGCAGTCTTATCAGTCTTGATTGCAACCCTGTTTGTCATGGCAGGTGTGTGCGGGGCGCTGCTCTTGACGTACACTGGAGGCGCGCTGGCCCACCCTTACGGGCTCCAACTGGGATTGGGGGCATTGGTGGGGCTCTTTTTGGGGGCCGGTGGGCTGGTCGAGCTTTGGAGTCGCCGCCCTGAAGCGCTGCCCGAACCTGTCGCCGCCGCGCCGCCCGCGATTCAAGCCCCCGAGCCCGTCGCCGCTGCCGCCCAACAACACCAAGAAGACATTCAGCAAGCAGCCATCTGGGAGCACCTGAGCAAGGTGCTGACCGACGCAGACCGAGACGCCATCCTCCTTGTCGATGACACCCTCCAGGTGCTCCTGTCCAACAAACAGTTCCGGGAGCACTTTTGGCAGGGCGGCGGAAGCGCTGGCCAGGATGTCCGCGAGCTTGGACAGTTGAACCAAAGCGCTCAGAAGCTCGTCAAAGGTTTGGACATCGCGATGGAATCAGGCACGGCATCGTTCCGGGTCGATTCCCGCGACGTTTATGTGCGTCAGGCTCAGGTCGATGGCCGCGTCTTTTTGCATACTGTGGCCCGCTCGGCGCCCGTCGAGTCCGAAGAACTCACGCGGGTCCGCAAAGAGTTGACCCAACAAATCAACGTGGCCGAGAGCGTCACCGAGGCCAACACCCGGCTCCAAGAGGCCGACCGCTTCCGCAGCGAGACGCTGGCCAACATCAGCCATGACCTGCGCACGCCCCTGCAATCGATCCTGGGTTACGTCGAGTTGATGATGACCGGCAACCTTGGAGAGGTCGAAGCGCGCCAGCTCCGTGGGCTGGAGACCATGCACCGCAACCTCAACCGGTTGCTGGAGATGATCGACAATCTGCTGGCCGTCAGCCAGGAAGAGCAGCGCAAGCTGGTGCTCAAGTCCGAGCGCCTGGACCTGATGCAGCTCGGTCGGGACGTGGTGGAACTCTTCATGCCCAAGGCCTCCTCGGCGGGCATCGATCTTAAAGCCCGTTTTGGCGCCTCCGCCGACGAGCAACAAGACCAGAGTCTGGCGGCCGATGCCGATGCACTCAAGCTCCACCGCATCATGAGCAACCTCATCGGCAACGCCATCAAGTTCACCCCCAAGGGCGGCAAGGTTCGCGTGGCCGTGCGCCGGGCCGATGCACAGGAGCGGCTGCAAATCACCGAGCGGCTCGAAACCCTCAAGGCCAAAGCCATGGCCGACACCGGCCAGTGGCCCACGTCTCGCCTCAGCGGCGAATGGGTGCTGCTGCGGGTGCTCGACACAGGCCAGGGCATCCCCAAAGAGCAGCTTGAGCGCGTTTTTGAGCGTTGGAGCACCACCGGCGGCCATGGCCTGGGTCTGTCCATCACCGACTCCTACGTCAGGCTCCACGGCGGCTTCATCGAGGTCAACAGCGAAGAGGGCGTCGGCACCGCCTTCTCGGTCTGGATGCCCGTGGCCGTTGAAGAGGAGATCAGCCGCCCTTCTCGCTCTCGCCCCGTGGCCGCCAAGCGCCAGGAGCCCTCGTCCAACACGGTCCTGGTCGTGGACGATGATCAGGACATCCGCGAACTCTTCTCCTCCATCCTGATGGGTGAGGGGTACAAGGTCGTAGAGGCGGGGACCTTCAAGCAGATGTGGACTCGCCTTGAAGGGCTCGACGCGCCGCCAGCGGCGGTCTTGCTCGACTACCACGTGCACCGCGAGACCAGCATCGAGACCCTCAAAAAGCTCAAGGCCAGCGCGCGTTGGTCTCAGACGCCCGTGGCCGTGGTGTCGGGCCGCAGTGACGATGAAGTGCGTCAGGCGAGCCTTGCCGCGGGGGCCTTTGCGCTGCTGCGCAAACCGTGCAGCTTTGAAGATTTGCTGGACCTGGTCGCCCGCATGATTCATCCTCCCGATGAAGCCGAAGACACGCGCCGCTCGCAACCCGTTTCGCGGCCGCTGTCTCAACTCCATCGCCAGGAATCTTCCTGAGACGGTTCATCGTTGGTCTCTTTGATGAGGCCGCCTCCTGGATGACCTCTGCAGCGACTGACCACCAACGGCGCCGAGGGCATCTGGAACCGGATCCCGGCGGCGCAAAGCGACGACATGGCACAACCTCCCTTTGCTCAGACCCACAACACACTTGGATGGCAAGAGACGGCGCTGCGCGGCGTGGCCAGTGGCTTGTTGGCGGCGTTGCCCGTGGTAATCGGCGAGTCGCTGATGGTCCACGCGCTGGCCAGCGAGTCGCTTGAGAGTGCCTGGGATGCGGCGTTGGTGGTGGTGTCATTGGCGGGCTTGCTGGGGCCGCTGCTGGGTGCGATGGGGGCGGTGCTGGCCACGGGGCTTTGGGCAGCGCAGCGCTGGCCAGGGCGGTGGCTCCGGCTTGGCTGGTGGCTGATGCGCGGCACCCTCCTGGGGGTGGTGGGTTTTGGGCTGGTCCTGTGTGTGATGTGGCTCTTTCCCGCTTTTGGCGAGAGCCAGGAGGCCCGGCAGCTTGTGCTCCTGGGGTTGTGGGCCTCGTGTTGGGCCGCGATCATGGCCTGGAGTCACCCCAAGCACCCGGCGTTGCACGCTGCGCGGCCGCTGCGCCGTCGTCGCTGGTGGCTCAGCAGGACTGCGGTGGTGGTTTTGTTGGGGATGGTCTGGTCCATGTCCCTGGTGGTCTTGGGTTGGGCACAGGCTCCCGCCGCGCGCGTCGCCGTGTTGGAGCGCGCGGCGCTGGGCGGCTCCGTCGGTGGATGGCTCCTGAATGCTTTTGACAGCGACGGAGACGGTTTCAGCGGTCTGATGGGCGGCGGGGACTGTGACGACGGCGACGCGCAGATCCACCCCGAGGGCATCGAAAAGGCGGGCAACGGCATTGACGAGGACTGCGACGGTCAAGACGCCCCGTCCAAAGAGGTCTTTGCTGTGGCCAGCCAGCAGATGCAGCGCAGCGTCGGGCGCGCGGCTGCGCGTGCGTCCAAAGCGGCCAAAGACACCACTGAGGGCGACAAGCCCGACCCAGAGCGCACCGCCGCGCCCCCCATCTTGTTGGTCACCATCGACACGCTGCGGCCCGATGTTTTGGGGGCATACGGGGCCAACCCCAGCCCTTCGCCCAGGTTGGACGCGCTGGCGGCTCAGTCGGTCGTCTTTGACCGGGCCTACGCCCAGTCGGCCAAAACCAAGGCCTCGATCTCCAGCATGATGACGGGCCAGTACTTTCAGCACATCCCGCGTTCGGTCGAGCGGCGCACCAAGATCTTTGATGAAAACGTCATGCTGGCCGAGCGCATGGTGCAGGCCGGTTACAGCACCGCCGCCGTCACCAGCCACATCTACCTGACGCCCGAGTTTGGCTACGGTCAGGGCTTTGGCAACTTTGAGTGTGTGGCCAAGCGAGGCGTGCGTTGGACGGCGGACGTGGCGGTCGATCGCACCTTGGAGCGCATTGAGGGGCTCAGCAAGGGGGAGGCGCCGTGGTTTGTCTGGCTGCACATCCTCGATCCCCACCACCCCTACGACATGCACCCCAAGATGCAGGAGGCCGGTCCCACCGAGGCGCTCTCGCTGGGCACCAGCAAGTGGGAGCGCTACCGCACCGAGGTGGCTTGGACCGACGGTCATATCGGACGCTTGATCGACGGGCTCAAAAGTCAGGGGGTGTGGGATGAGGTGGTCATGGTGGTCCACTCGGATCACGGCGAGAGTTTTGGAGACCACGGCTACGAGTACCACGGTCAGGCCCTCTTTGATGAGCAGATCAAGGTGGTCTTGACGGTCAAGGCCCCTGGGGTCAAGCCGGGGCGGCGCGCCAAGCCGGTGATGCTCCTGGATCTCTTTGCGACGTTGACGTCCGTGGGCGAGCAGTTGCCGCTCGAAGAGCACCCAGGTCTGGGGGATCCTGCCTTGGGCCGCCCCATCAGCCTCTGGCCCACTTTGGTCGCTGGCGAGCGCCTGCCCAGCCGCCCGGTCTTTAGCGAGCGTGTCGAAGAGCCCAAAAAGCGCCGCTACAACCGCAAAGGGGTCATCGACGGTCCGTGGAAGCTGATTTACATGTCGGCCAGCCAGACGTTGCGGCTCTACAACGTCGACCGCGACCCGCGTGAGCTTAAAGATCTCTCGGCCCAGGAGCCCGAGCAGGCCCAGCGGCTCTACGGCATCCTCAAGCGCTTTATGCGGCGTTGAACGCGGTCTTTTTTCCTATGCGCGCCAGTGTTAACCTGCACCTGAAGCGTGAATCAGTTCTTGGCACTCTGATCTGGTGAGCTTGTCGTCCCTGTGCATTGTTGCAAAGGGCGTTGATGGATTGGATTGGGATCAGACTTTGGGGCTCAGCGGCAATATGTACATCAAGGCGTACGGTAGGAGCGACATCGGGCGCGAGCGCAGCAACAACGAGGACAACCTCAAGATCCTGTGCCCGCCGCACCCTCCCGTGGGGCTCTTTGTGGTGGCCGACGGCGTGGGCGGCAACAAGCACGGCGAGGTGGCCAGCCGCCTCTTTGTCGAGGGGGTTGAGCAGCGGATCCGAGCGGCCGCCGACTCCTTTGCCCGCTACCGAATCGAGAGCGACCGTGAGATGCGCGATGATCTCCTGCACATGCTGGAGCAGATCGTGGATCAGACCGGTCTGGCGATCTACCGCGCCACCCAGGACAACCCTGACCTTGAGGGGATGGCCACCACGGGGGTGGTGATCGTGATGGTCGAGCAGGGCGTCTTCATCGCCCACGCCGGGGACAGCCGCGCCTACCTCTTGCGCGGCGACCAGACCTACCAATTGACCGAAGACCACACCCTGGCCAACCGCTTCCTCAAGGACGGCCTCATCAACCAGGAAGACCTGACCCACTTCCCCTTCACCAACGTCCTGACGCGCTCTTTTGGCGGCTCGCCGCACGTCGACATCGACACCCTCTTTGTGCAAACCGAGCCCGGCGACCGCTTTGTCCTGTGCAGCGACGGCCTGCACAACTATGTCGAGGGCGAGGAGCTGCTGCCGTTTAGCAAGGGCTGCGGTGATGGGCGCGAGTTGGTCGAGGTGCTCATCAAAGAGGCCAACGAGCGCGGCGGTGAAGACAACATCACCGTGGCCGTGGTCGAGGTCACCGACCAGCAAGAGGCCGCCGCCAATCCCGATCGCGTTGATCTGGAGACTCGCCTGCGCTTTTTGCAAAAGCTCTTCCTCTTCCAGACCTTCACCGAGCAAGAACTGCTGCGCGTGATGCGGATCATCTACACCGAGCGCCACGCGCGCGGCGCCGTCATCATTCAGGAGGGCGCCCCGGGCAACGAGCTTTATGTCGTTGTGGATGGCTCTGTGGACGTCACCCTTGAGGGGGAGTATCTGACGACGATCGGCGCAGGCGGGCATTTTGGCGAGTTGGCCCTGCTGGACAACCACCCGCGCAGCGCCAGCATCCTGGCCCGCACCGATGTGACGCTGCTGACCATCGTCCGCGACGACTTCAACCGTCTGGTCCGTGAAGAGCACGCTCTGGCCGTCAAACTCCTGTGGTGTTTTCTGCAAAACGTCGCCGGGCGCATGCGCGAGTTGTCCGTCGAGGTCAAAGACCTCAACAAAGAGCTCTCCAACTTCAAAACCCGCTTCCGAGGCTGATTTTGGACCCTTTTGGGACCCCTCCAAAGCCACTGTGAACCTGCGTTAACAGTGGGGGGTGTGAATGGGCGTTTATAGCTTGCCTGCGCGTATTGCCGGTGCAGATCCGATTGTCGTTTGAAGCCCGATGAACCGGGCGTCGGCATAAAAAACCAACTTAAAATCTGGGATGGCACGCTCTTCGCTATGGAGTGTGGGTGTCAGACGGAGGGACCTCAATCAGGAGGTCAGAGCCCGAACACCCAGGCCCCGTGCGGGTTCACCTTAACGTTTGACGCCTGTGCCTGTGCGCGGGCTTGGAGAGCCCATCAGCGCCATGTGCGTTGGTGGTCTGCCCAGGCCCGATGTCTGACCCCTCGTGGGTCGGGCGTAAGTTGGCCTCACCAAAGGCCCCGCACAGAGCCAGGCAAAACATGAAAAAGGATGATCAAGGCTCACCACCTTATCATCCTTTTTCCATTTCTTGGCCCAGCAATGGCCCGCCACGCAGTCCTCTTGCGCTGCTTTGTTCTCGTTACAATCGGGCTTAAAATCTTTTTGATATCATGTATTTATATGTTGTGTGGTTTGTGCCGATGGGCTTTGGGGGGTTCACACCGAGGCGCTTAAAGGGTAAATTCCGTGTTCATCAAACCCATCGACACCAGCCGGAGGTGGATGAAGCCGTCACTCTTTGATGAGCGTTATAGCCGGGCCCAGAGGTTGGGTTCCGGGGCCATGGGCGAGGTTTACAGGGTCTATGATCTGGAGACGTCGAAGTGGTTGGCGCTCAAGCGTTTGAGGCGCGAGCCCACCAGCGCCCAGATGCTCAAGCGGGAGTTTCGTTCGCTCCAGGACATCACCCATCGGAACCTGCTGGAGTTTTATGATCTGGTGGTCGATGGCCGGGATCAGTTCTTTACGATGGAGCTGGTTGATGGTGTTAACGTTCGTTCATGGTTGCGCGGTGAGCAGACCAGCGCGGGGGACGAAGCGCTCGACACCACCGCCACGACCGTGGACAACTCGGGTGCGTCCGGTCTGGATGAAACCGCCGATCCCCACAGCCAGCAGCGTTCCCAGTCCACAGCGCGCTACCCTTTGCCGGGTTGGGTGCCGCAGCCAACCCTGCCTGGGCCGCCCGACGGTGCCATTCAAGCGGGAAGTTGGCCCTCCATGGCGTTTGATGACGCTTTGATGGGGCGCGTGGGGTCTGTCCTGCGCCAGCTTGTGTCGGGGTTGTCGGTGTTGCACGACGCGGGTCGGCTGCACCGGGACTTGAAACCGTCCAACATTCTGGTGGATCGCCAGGGGCGCCTGGTGGTGCTGGACTTTGGTCTGGTGGAGTTTTTCAGCGACGCCGAGGGCAAGGGCGATGAGCGTTGGCAGTCCATTGCGGGCACGCCGGCCTACATGTCCCCAGAGCAGGCCTCGCAGGTGGCGCTGACGCCGGCGTCGGACTGGTTCAGCGTGGGGGTGCTGCTCTATGAGGCGTTGACCGGGCGGCTGCCCGTCAGCGGTCCGCCGTTGCAGTTGATGCTCACGCGTTCAACCATGAAGCCAGTGCCGGTGCAGACCCTTTGTCCTGAGCTGCCGCAGTCGTTGGCGCAGCTTGTGATGGATTTGCTGCGCATCGACCCCAATGAGCGCGCGGGAAGAGACGAGGTGCTGCGGTGGGTCGATGAACAAACGCTGGGGCCACTTCAAGCCCCTTTGGCGCGCAGCGCAGCGCGTCTGACCTCGGGCCTCTTTCCCGTCATTCAGCAGGCCCCGTTTGTGGGCCGCGAGCGCGAGTTGGGGGTGCTCGCCAAGGCGTTTGAGGGCTGTCGTCAGGGTGAGCAGGCGGTGGTCTGCGTGCAGGGGCGCTCGGGGCTTGGCAAGAGCGAGTTGGTGCGCGAATTTTTGCGCCAGCATCGCAGTGACGACACCGTGACCATCCTCCGAAGCCGCTGCCATCCCCAGGAAATGATGCCCTTTAAGGCGCTGGACGGGGTGCTGGACGGGTTGGCGACGCTTTTGGGGCAAAAAACGCTGGCCCGGCGCGCGGTGGAGGCGGTGGGGCCCGAAGGGATCGCCGCGCTGACGTGTGTGTTTCCGGTGATGGACACCGTGCCAGCCTTCGAAGCGCTCGATGGACAGGCATGGCTTGAGTCTCAGCGTCCACAAGACCTTCAGCGTCGGGCGGCCACGGCGCTGCGCCGCTTGATGGCGTGCGTGTGCGCGCAGCGGCGCCTGATTTTGTGGATCGACGACCTCCAATGGGGGGACATGGACAGCGCGCGGATCATGCGCGAGCTCTTTTTGCCGGGCTCGGCGCTGTCTTGTCTGTGGCTCTTGTCTTTTCGCAGCGAAGACCGCCAGCAAAGCGCCATGCTCCAGGCGCTCTTGGATCCCCCCTCGCCGGTTCTGCCACCGGCGCGTTGTCTGGAGCTTGAGTTGGAGCCGCTGCCCGCCGAGTTGAGCGTGCAGCTTGCCCGAAACCTCTTTGAGGCGCTCAAGCTCGACGCCCATCAAGATCTCCAGACGCTCTTGATGGAGGCCGAGGGCAGCCCGTTCTGGATCCGCGAGTTGGTCCAGAACCGGGCCCTTGGGGTGTCCTCGGTGGCCGATGAGCGCCCAGCCGACCACTCTCTTGACGCGCTCATCCTCGACCGGCTGGCGTGTTTGGGGCCCAGCGCGCGTGCGCTGATGGAGCTGGTGGCCTTTGCCGTCCAGCCCTTGCCGCGCGACGTCCTCAAGGGCTTTGGCCAGGATGGTTTGATCGACATGCTTGATGTGGGGCGGCTGCGCAAGCTCTCCTTGCTGCGCACCAGCGGTCAAGGCCCACAAGAGCGCCTGCATGTCTACCACGACAAGATAGGTGAGGCGCTTGCACGCCACTCGCCCCACACAAATACGGTCTCCAGGCACACGCAACTGGCGATGGCGTTGGTGGATCGGCCCGACACCGAGCCCCACGCGCTCTTGCACCATTTTGAGGCTTGCGGAAACCTCCAGAAGGCTGCTGGATGGGCGCTGAAGGCCGCCACCAAGGCCCGCGCGACGTTGGCCTTTGAGCAAGCGGCGGCCTTTTATCGCCGGGCTTTGGCCTTTGAAACGTTGCCAGCCCCCCGTCATGAACTGCTTGAGGCGCTTGGAGATGTGTTGGCGTCGGCCGGACGAGGGTTTGAGGCGGCCAAGATGTATGAAGAAGCACTGGAGTGCGCCCCGGACGGAGCCGAGGGTTGGCGTCAGGGGCTGGTGGGGCGCGCCGCCGAGCAGTATTTGCGCGCCGGTCATGTGGAGCGCGGTGCCAGATTGATGCGTCAGGCGCTCGCTGCGGTGGGCATTTCGATGCCGTCCAGCGCTGCCTCGACCCTGGCGGCGGTGCTCTACCAACGCACGCGCCTCAAGGTCCGTGGTTTGAAGTACGAGTTGCGTCAGGTTGAGGCGGTTGAGCCCGATAAACTGGCACGTCTGGACGCCTGCTGGAGCGCTTCTTCAAGCTTTTCCACCATCGACCCCTTGCTTGGTCACGCGCTGGCGGTCTTGCACCTGCGCGAGGCGCTCGATCTGGGGGAGCCCTCAAGGTTGGTGCGCGGGCTGGCCTTTGAGGCCCACTTCCTGGCCACCCAGGGCAGCGGCGCGCGCAAGGACAAAGCCGAGGCGCTGTTGGAGCAGGCCCGGACGCTGGCCGCCCAAACTGGCAAGCCCTACGACCGGGCCTGGACAGACATGGCCACAGGCACGGTGGCCTACATGTGGACCCAGTGGACGCGCAGCGAAGCCTTTGTGCAAAAGGCCATCGACACCTTCCGCAAAGAGTGCCACGGGGTCTCCTGGGAGATCGCCAGTTGTGAGAGCTTCATCAACGCGACCCTCACTCGTCAGGGCCGCCTTGGAGACGTGGCCCGGCGCATGCCCGGTTTGCTCAACGACGCCAGAGAACGCGGCGACCTGATGACCGAACTGGGCTTGCCGCTGGGAGTGCCCAACGCCATCTGGTTGGCCAGCGACGAGCCCCAAAAAGCCCTGGACCAAGCCAATCAGGCCCTAGAGCGCTGGACGCTCAAAGACACCAGTCTCGCCCACTACCTACACCTGCTCGCTGTGGCCCAGGCATCACTCTATGTGCGTGGTTCGGCGCCGCAAGCGCTGGAGTTGTGTCAAAGCAGGATGCCAAAGCTGCGCCGCGCGGGTTTCATGCAGTTGGAGAGCCCGCGCGCCGAACTGATCGAACTCCACGGCCGCCTTTGCGCTGCTGTTGCCCACGCTGAGTCCAAGAGCCGTGCGTCGATGACGCGTGCTGCGCGTCGAGCGGCCGCGCGCCTGCGCAAAGAGCCCAGCGACTGGTCCATGCCGTTGGGGGCGGCGCTCGAAGCCTCGGTGCAGTGTCTGGGCGGTGACCTCCAGGCCACACAATCCTGTCTGCGCGAGGCCATTGAGGGTTTTGAGGCCCTGGACATGCACCTGCACGCGGCCTCGGGGCGTTTGTGGTTGGGTCAACTCCAAGGCGATGGGGCAGGGCGCGAGATGGCGGCGCAGGCCCGAACCTGGATGCGCCAGCAGGAGATCGCCGCGCCCGACAAGATGGCGGCGGTCTTTATGCCGCTTTACGACGGCGACTCAGCCTGAACCCAGCGGCAAAAAGCGGTTGATGAGCGAGATGAGCGCCGAGGCGTGGTCGGTGAGGTCTCCATCGCGCGGTCGCAGCTCGACCTCGCGGTAAAAGGCGTCGATCCGCTCGGCGTAGCGCAACAAGAGGCTCCGCAAGGTCGGTGGCATGGCGTGTTTGTTGGCAAAGCGCGTCAACGTCATGCGCGGGTGGTCGGGGGTCCAGGTGTCGACAACGTCCATCAGTCTCAGGATGTCGAACATGTGGGGCAGGCCTGCGTCAAAGAGGAGCTTGTCGAGCCGTTTGGCGGCGATGGCGTCTGCGGGCTCCCAGCGCTCAAGCGGGTAGATCGCGCAGCGCTCCCCGTCAAAACACGCCCTGGGCGATGAGAGGATGGCGTTGGCGGCGTGGCGGCCCGACTCGTTGGCCGACTCCATGGTGGTCAGTCGCGTAAACGTCTTCATGAAGTTGCCCGCCAGGACCAGGTTGTGGGTCTGAAGCTCGTAGCCTTCTGTGGCGTTGAGGCGCCCCGGGCGGTGCTTCCACTGGCCAACCGGCGAGATGAGGTAACGCCGCCGGGTCTCAATCAGCGGGCCGTCAAAGTTCAGGTCGTCGTCCAGGTGGTAGTAGAGGGGTTCGGGCAGGTCGGTGCGGCCTCGAACCTCGCGCCGCTCGATGAGGTCCTGGCCGTTGGCGGAGAGGTTGATCTGACGCCAGACCTCGCGGGCCAGCTCATCGGGCGTGCACTGCCGGGCGGTCTTGCCGGGGACCTGACTGTGATGCCACCACTTTGTGGCGGCGCCTGGAGGGTTGAGCGGCACCGGTTTTTCCCAGTCGCCGACCACCACCGAGACCACCCCGCGGACCCCGTAGGTCAACTCCAGTTGGCGGTCCCAGAACTGAGCCTGGGAGACGGATGAGAGGCCCCACGGCGAGTCGGGGTAGTAGATGTGACCGCCACGGACGATGGGGACGTCGTTGCGCAGGTAGTATTGGATGCCGCTCATCCAGGCTTCGGAGTTGGGCACGTTGTAGCGGTAGAGTTGGTCAAGGTCGCCGCCTGCCGGGGGGCTCCAATGGTGTTGATGGTCACGGATCAGGCGGCGGACGAGCGCCTGGGCGGCCCGCATGGGGATGGCCAGGACAAAGAAGTCGGCCTGGACCATGTGCGCCGGTCTGGGGTCCTGGCAGCATTGGGGGATGAGCGGCTGGGGGCGGACCATGGCCCCTTTGATGTCGCCCCGGCTGCTGTCGAGCAGGAGGGTCTCGATGGCGGTGTTGAGGTGAAAGTGCACGCCTCGGTCTTCGAGGTAGTCCTGCCAGTGGTTGAACCAGGCCTCTGAGGAGGGGCCGTTGAGGACCCGGTCGGTGTGTTCTCCGTCGCTGCCCTGGTCCATCAAGAGTTGGAGCATGACCAGGCCCTGAGTCAGGGCGTCGCCGCGTATGGCGTCCATGGCAACCAGGACTCTGGGGACGGTGTTGAGGGCCTGCTGGGTTTGGGGGCTGAAGCGCTCGGCCTCGACAAAATCCCACCAGGAGATCTCCTCGTAGGTTTGGCGTCTGGCCGAGCAGGCAGTCATGAACTGGAGGGTCTTGACCTTGAAGCGCTCGATGTCGCCGTAGGTGTAGCCGAGCCCCGCCATGGCCTGGTGCACGGTGCGGATGGTGGCCTCGACGGAGGGTTCGCGCTTGCGCACGAACTCAAAGGAGAGCAGGCCGTCCTGGAGGGCGATGCCCTGGTTGGTGGTGGCCACCATGTTGTCGGCCTGGGTGCGGTGGCGGTCGGCTCGCAAGCGCGTGCGCTCCATGGTGTCAAAGACATGCCGGTAGAAGGCCGGAAAGAACCGAAAGCCGTGCTCGCCCGGCAGCGGCTTCCACGGGTGCGGCTCGTAGGTGAGGATCTCCATGCCGTCGCTCAAGTCCCAGAGCTTGACCGTGTTGTCGCGGTCGATGATGTCTCTGGAGCCGACGGCGACCTCGTACGAGGAGCGCCAGTTGAGCGCGCCGAAGCTCAGTGAGCGGGCCGCCACCATGGGGATCTTGCGGTAGACGATGCTGGTGATGGGCCCTTCGTGGTTGCTGGCCAGCGAAAAGGCTGCGTTGTTGACCAGATCCAAGCCGCGCAGTCGCCTGTCCTGGCCTCCCGTCACGATGCCATACACTGGGTTTCTTGAGTCGCTGGGGTTGCGGATGATGGTCAACGCGGTGATGGGGCCATCATGGAGGCGATGGGGGCGCTCAGCGCGCAAGGCCAGCCTGGGGGGAGCGCTGCCGCTGAGTGTGTTGGTGAGTTTCTCGTAGGTCAACCACAAGAGCGTGCCGTCTTCGTGTCCCAGGGCGACCTGCACCAGATCGCGTCCGTTTTGCGTGTGCGCGATGGCGTCGACGGCGGTGACGGTGCCATGTGGGAGCGTTGGGGCGTCCATGGACCCCAAACTCCAACGAACGCTCCCGTCGACCCTGCCCACAAGCGTGGTGCCGTCGTCCATGGCCACCAACGCTGTGGTCTGGAGGCACGGGTCCTCCAAGAGCTTGCATGGATCACAATCGCTTTGTCGCGCGGCGGCGTTTTGGAATACGGGGCGTTGCTGGGTTTGGGCGCGTGTTTTTGCGGCCAGCCCAATGGTTTGGCGCTGGAACTTTTCGTTTCCGAGCAACATCATGTCGATGGTCAACGAGCCACTGCGACCGCTGAGCGAGAGTTTGACACGCTCAAACGAAGATGGCAGCTCGCTGAGGTTTTCGGCCAGCAGTTCGGTCAGTGTGTTGGAGAACTCGGCCTGGTGTGTGCCTGTGCTGACCTCCCAGACTCTGGCCTGCATGTTCAGTTGCCCCTGTCGATCGGTGGCAAAAATCACAGAGAGCAGCCTGTCCTCCTGGCTGGAGACGCCCACGAAGTGGTACGCCGCTTCCATCCCCGTCCTGAGCAAGAGGGTGTCTTGCTCGGTTTGTTGCGCTTGTATGCCAGGGAGCGCGCGCGGCTGGACGCTGTCTTCTCCCACCGGCTTGAGCCAGATCTGCTCGCCCTCCACAGACCAGAGCGCCACTGAACCGTCGCTGTAACCGGCGGCATAGAGTCGATCGTCTTCCGAGAGCGCTGAGTCCATCAACGCAGGCTGCAGACGGAAGTCTTCGAAGAGTGATGTGATGCTCAAGTCGCGGCTCTGCAGGACCACCGAGAGATCATCAAAGTCGCGCCACTCCAGCAGCCCACTTTGGTAGCGCAGCAGCACCACTTTGTTGCCGCCAAGGAGATGGACGCTGCGCAACTCCAAACTGGTTTCCAGCGGTCCTTGGTGAATCCGAAGGTCATCCCCGTCGATCTGCGCCACCATGACGTGTCCCTCTTGGTCACCAAAGGCCACAAATCGTCCATCCGGGGCGACGTCCATGAAGGCGACGGCGTCAGGCAGCTCGGGGATCTCGAAGGTGCGGCGAGGAAGCGCTGGGTCGTCGTCTTTTGGGCAGAGTTCAAAGGTTTGGTCTTTATAGGCGAAGGCGGTGCCAACCTGGGCGCACTGAGGGGGTTGCCAGTGGGCCACGGGGACCTGGGATGGCTCGCAGCCTGTGCCGTCCACCATGGCCAGGAGGTTGACCTCAAGGGTCACCTCGCACTGGCTGTAGGTGGCCACGGCGGTGATGGTTTGGATGTCGGCGTCAAAGGCGATTCCGACGCTGTGGACCTGCCCAGGGTTCCCTTCGGGTCTGTGGCAGGCGACGCGCTTGCGCTTCTTCAGGTCCCAGATTTTGACGTGGCCGCGTTGATCGCCGGTGGCGATCCACCGCTCGTTGGTGTCGATGGCCACAGCGGTGATCTCTTCACGGTCGCCAAAGGTGGCCACGCGCCGCCCGGTGTCCACGCGCCAGACGCTGATCCCGACGCTGCCACCGACCAGGAGCGTGCTGGCCTCGGCGGCGTGGGGTTTGCGCGTCGTGCCGGCTTCTTCCGGGGTCGAGAAGGCCAGGACCTGCAAGGGGCGACCAGCGCGCGCGACGCGCGTCATGGTGTGTGTCGGACAAGGGTGCTTGTCCTGGCATGGCTCGCACTCGACCGGCTCGCAGCCGTGGGTTGGGTGGGTACTGTATTGGGTGGCGGCCATGCCGCCGATGACGCGGTCTTTTTCGTAGACGTGGACTTCAAAGCCGCGTTCGACCAGCTCATGTGCGACGGTCAGCCCGGTGACCCCGGCGCCAAAGACCGCCACCCGCTTTTTCTTTCCCTGGTGGGCCATGGTGTGGGCTCCTGGTGTGGTCAGCGCACCTGTGTGTGCGTTGTTGGGGTGGTCTGGGACGGCTCCAGCGCCCGAAAGCGGCGCAAGAGCCCCGGAAATGACGGCGCGCGCACGGCGCCCTGGAGGTAGAATGTCAGCCCCTCGTGAAAGGCCAGCAGCTCGGGCATCGCGCCGCGCAAAAAGAAGAGATCTTCAAGCACCGTGCTCATCAGCGTGTGTTGGCCATCAACCAGACCCAGGATGACGGCTTTGCTGGTGCGCGCCTCGACATCAAAGTGACCGTGTGGGTCCTCGGTGTAGACGGTGCCGTCGGCAAATCGCAGCGCGATGGCCTCGTGGTCGATCTCGATCAAGACGCGCTTGCCTGCCAGCGCCAGGGCCATTTGTTGGTAGGACGGCGGGTGCTGCTCCCACAGCAGGCGCAGCGAGCGCTTCAAAAATGACCGGAAGTCATGGCAATCATCCCCGGTGGCCGGGTTTCTTTGGGCGCCGCTGGCGCTATGCTCCCAGAAATTCAAAGACCGCCCTCCCGGCCATTTTGATGGGCTCACCGCCGATCTGACCCTCCATGGACAGCTCGCCGCTGACCTCGTTGATGATGGTGACGCCGAAGTCGTTGTCGTTGGGGATGATGACCTGGCTGACGTCGTGGCCTTCAAACCGGCACGTGACCCGGTCCTGACCGCTGTGGCCGACGATGTTTTGGTAATGGGGGACGTCGGTGGGCAGCGCCGGGGCGATCAAACCCATGACCCGAGGGATCTTGGTGACGCTCCCAGGGCGCAGGTGCTTGCCTTCGTGGAAGATGGTCACTTCCTGCTCCCGGAAGGTGCGCATCTGGCGGCCGTGCTTCCAGATCGAGAAGGCCTGAGCCATGATCCGCGTGCGGGCGCGGTTGGTCAGCCGCACAAAGACCATGTTCCAGGGGTTTTGCGGGTCTTCGTCCTGTCCAAAACCCCACTCCCAGGCAAAATCATCGCCCCAGCACCAGTGCCCCCAGTTGTGATCGTGGTAGGCGGGCGCGCAGTGCAGCTCATGGACGCGGCCGTCGATGGTGATGGTCCCGTGGGCCTCCAGGCGCGGCACCACGACCCAGTGGATCGGCGGCCCGTCTTCGCGGGTCAGGTTGGGCGCGCGGCCCGGCATGCTCAGCGGCCGCAGGCGCAAGTCCATGGTGATGGGGCGGTCCTGCATCTCGACGTGGATGTGGTAGGCCCCGTCGATGAAGCGCAGGCTGTTGGGGCCGTAGCGGGCGTGGATTTTGCCGCCCGGCAGGTGGACCTCGTGGGCGTCAAAGACCTCCACGTCGCCGTCCCACTGGCCGTCGTGGGTCAGGACGGTCAGGCGCATGGCCTCTTGCCAGGGCACCGGGCCGTGGTGGCGGCGCTCATCGACGACACTGAAGTTGATCAGGGCGGCCACCTGGGGGCCGTGCACACAGAAATGCAGCCACTCTTTGTGGCCGCCGCGACCGCCGTGGGCAAAGGGGGAGCGCCGAAAGTAGTCGGCGCGCACGATGGCATCCGAGATCAGGTCCACAGGCTCACTCCAGCATCTGGCGGCCAGTCAACTCAGAGTCGCCGGTCAAGGCCATGGGGTCTTGCTGGCGCGGCGACTGGCGAGCGCCGTCCAGGTGGTCCATGGCCTGATTGGCAAAGGCAGACAGGCCGAGCAGGAAGTAGACCACGTCGTGCTCGGGATCGGTCGGTGTGGCCGATTTAAGCCGCGCGCAGCCGTCCAGCAATGTCTGGAGGCGCTCGTTGATGGCGTGGGCGCCCAGGGCCACAAAGAGGAAGTGGTTGCGGTCGTTGAAGGCCTCACCGTGACGATGGATCAGCTTTGGTTGGGTCATGGTGGCGGTTCCAGGGGTTGGCGTGGCGCTCAAGGAGTTGATCGACGTCGACGTGTGCGGTGGCGGCCACCAGCGCATCGAGCAGCGCCGAGGGCAGGAAGGTGGTGGCGTGCTGGGCCTCTTCGAGCATGTTGAAGGTCACCCCTTCCCACACCACGCGCCCGCGCCGGACCAGCTCGGAGTCTTCGATCTGGGCCTTGAGTGCGGCGCCCTGCGGGGTCTGGGCGTGGCGTCGCCCCTCGGCCACGAAGGCCCGAAAGATGGCCTGGGCGGCGATGGGGTGGGTGATGAGCATGCGCTGGGCCTGCTCGATGGCCTGACCCACCTGCGCTTCGTCCTGGGCGCGCTGTGTCTCGGGGCTGTCGTTGGCCTCTTGCGGATCGTCCTCGTCAAAGACCAGACGCGGGATGAGGTTGGACATGGGGCCTTACTCCTCGATGGTCGGGGTTGGGGCGGCCTCTTCTTCAGCGGAGGCGTTTTGCTTGTCGAGCAGGGCGAGTATCTTCGCCATATTTGCTTCCAGATTGCCGAGTCGGTCTTCGAGGCTGTTTTGGGGTGCGCAGTCTTTGTCGGGGGCGGTGCCTTTGGGGCCGCAGAGGCATTTGCGGTCGACCTTGAGCTTGACGTCAAAGTGGCGCGTTTTGCCTTCGGAGGCGACGTGGATGGTGGCGGTGTAGTCACCGGCGCGCTGGAAGATGTCTTTGTAGTCGATGCTGAAGGTGACGGTGGCGCTGCTGCACGGGGGGATGGGGATGCTGGTGCCCTGGCCCGATTGCAGGCTGTTGCCTGTGCGGGCGTTGCTGGTGGGGGTGATTTGCCAGCGCGCGTCCATGGATGTGACCAGGACGGCGTCGGGTTCAAAGGCCGAGAGCGAGACGTCGGCGCGCATGTGGGCGTTGCGGCGGTTTTCGATCACAAAGGTGCCCCAGGCCTTGCAGGGGTCTTTGGGGTCCGGTTTGAGCCAGACCTCGGGGTGCACGCAGAAGCTGCCCTTGTGGGGTTTGTGGGGCGGGCTGCAGTGATCCTGGGGCGGAGGGCAGGGGTTGGCGGGCGGGGGGCAGGGTGGTGCGCAGCCGGGCGGTGTGGGCTGCGGTGGGCAGTAGGGCACGCCGCCCATCAGGAGCTTGGCAAGCTCGTTTTGGATGTAGAAGTGGACCCGGTGGAGTTGGTAGAGCATGTCGGCGCCGCTGGGCGGCTGGCATTGGCCGGGGTACTGACCGGGGTAGTGGCCGTGGGGCCAGGGGTATTGGTGGTTCATGTGGTGGATTCCTTTGAGCAGGAGCGCCGCCTGGCGTCGCGCGGCGCTGCGGTAGAGTTCGTAGGTGATGGTTTCTTTTTGGCTCATGGGACGGGGCCTCAAGCAAGGCGCGAGGTGACGCGCTGGACCAACTCCTGGATGAAGGCGCGGTGGATCGACGGCGGCATCCAGTCGGCGGTGGCGCGCAGGTGCTCGGCGGCGGCCTTGGCGTGGGCGGCGGCGATTTCTTGCGCGTAGCCAATGGAGCCTTTGTCGTCGATGAGCGCGCGCAGGTCGGCGACCTCTTGCGGGGTTTTTTCGTGGCGCGCTTTGCGCAGGGTGGCCCCGTGCTGGGCGCGTTGTGCGTCGGTGGCCTGGCGCATGGCGTGCATGAGGATCAGGGTGTGCTTGCCTTCCCACAGATCGCCGTTGATCTCTTTGCCGTAGGCGTTTTCGTTGGCCACCAGGTTGAGCACGTCGTCGGTGATCTGGAAGGCGATCCCTAGGTCCCAGCAGAGTTGGCGCAGCGTCTCCTGGCGCTCGTCTTCGACCCCGGCGATGATGGCGCCGATGAGGATGGGGGCGACAAAGGTGTACCAGCCGGTCTTTTTGTGGACCAGGTGGCGGTAATCGTCGTCTTCAAGGCCCCAGCGGCCCTGGCGGATCCAGAAAAGCTCCAGCGCCTGGCCTTCGGCCGACTGGCGGGCCATCTCGGCCACCATTTGCAAGATCCGCAGCGCCTTGCCCAGCCCCAGCAGCGCCATATTGTCCAGCAGCGGCTGGAGCGAGAGCGCCAGCATCGCGTCGCCGACGTTGACCGCGATGGGCACCCCGTAGGTCTGGTGCAGAGTCGGGCCGCCGCGGCGCTTAAGCGAGCCGTCCTCCACGTCGTCGTGGATCAAAAAGGCGTTGTGGTACATCTCCAGCACCGCCGCCGTGCGCAGCGTCTGCTCCAGATGCCCGCCGAGCGCCCGGCAGGTGGCCATGCACAGCGCCGGGCGAAAGCCCTTGGCTCTGCGCAGCGGGTACTCGAGCATCAAATCATAGAGCACCGGACCGTAGCGCTCGTCGGCGGGGACGATGTCTTTGATCTCTTCAATGACAAGATCCCTGCACTGGGCCAGGTAAAGGTCAAACTCGCTGGAGGCTGTACTCTTCTGAGCATCCAAGGGCGCGCACCCCGACTTGAAAAGGCGATGATGTAAAACGTGTCGGGAACCAAGGTGCAACGACGCTAACGGAGTGTCAAGAGTGTTTCAGGCTGCCGCCGACTTGAAAATCTGATGTTGATCCTGGTGAAACCAACCTGCAGGTCGCTGGCCTGCCCTTCATTGGCGCTGTGGTGGTTTTGTGTTGTCGTGGTGCCCTGGCCCGTGACAAGATCCAGCCTTGCCAGAGTTGACCGCTGGCCGTGGATGGGGTGCTATGTCTAAAGAAACCGACCGAGGAGACGTTATGGGCCAGGAGCCGCTGCGCATCATCGATCCCCACATCCACCTGTGGGACCAACTGGGCACCCCGCGCAAGACTTCCGTGGTGGTCAAGCTCTTTGGTTGGAACCAATGGCTCTTGCGCCGGGTCCTCAAGACCGCCTTTCCCAAGGATCTGGTGCTCTTCTTTGGGGCGTCGATGGACGTGGTGTCGGACTATCTGCCGCCCGAGCACGCCGCCGACGCCTCACACCTTGCCCACAAGGTCACCGACGTGGTCCACGTCCAGGCAGGCTGGCAGGGCAAGGGTCCGATGGGGCCAGTGGGGGAGACGGCGTGGCTCGACGGCCTGGAGCGGCCCCCGGCGGCGATCGTGGGCCACGCGGACATGTCACTGGGGTCTGAGGTCGATGCGGTCCTGGCGGCGCACCAGGCGGCCAGCGCGCGCTTTCGGGGCATTCGGCACATGTTGGCCAGCCACACCGACAAGCGCATCCACAGTTTTGCCCCGGACCCGGAACTGAGCCGTTCCCGCGCCTTCAGGCAGGGTTTTGAGGAACTGGCGGCCCGAGGGCTCTCGTTTGACGCCTGGTGCTACCACCACCAACTGCCCCAGGTGACGGAGTTGGCCAAGGCCTTCCCGCAAGTCCCCATTGTGCTCTGCCACCTGGGCACGCCGGTGGCCTACGGCGGCCCATTTGCCAGCGCTGGGGCCACCGACGCCGACCGTCAGCGCACCCTTGAGACATGGCGACGCGACTTGGCCGAGCTTGCCCAGTGTCCCAACGTGGTGGTCAAGATCTCGGGGCTGGCCATGCCCGTGCTTGGCTGGGGGTACCACCTGCGCCCTTATGCGCCGACCGCCCAGCAGGTCGCCGAGGACTTCATGCCGTTGGTCAGCCACGCGCTGGAGGTCTTTGGCCCCCAGCGCGCCATGTTTGCCTCCAATTTTCCGGTCGACCGGGTCTCGATGCCCTTCCACGTGCTCTACGGCGCTTACGAGCTGCTGGCCCGGGAGCTTGCCCCCGACCATCTCCCGGCGCTCTTTGCCGACAACGCCGCCCGTTTCTACCGTTTTGAGCCTTCGGTCCAGGAGGGGTGAGCGTGTCGGACGCGTTGCCACAGCCCGGAGACATCATCGACGGGGCCTATCGTCTTGAGGGGATGTTGGGGCAGGGCGGCTTTGGGGTGGTCTACCGCGCCACGCAGTTGAGCGTGGGCCGCGCGGTGGCGTTGAAGATGCTCCTGACCCAGGACGCCGACCCCCAACTCCAGGCGCGCTTCTTTCAAGAGGCCACCGCCGCCGCCCGGCTCCAGCACCCCAACGTGGTCGTCATCCACGACTTCGGGATCCACCAGGACCAGTTGCCCTACATCGTCATGGAGCTGCTCGACGGCCATGACCTGGGCGACGAACTGGATCTGCGTGGCCCGATGTCTGCCCAGCGCATCGCCGCCCTGATGGCGCCCTGCCTTGAAGGCCTTGCCCAGGCCCACCGCCAGGGCGTGGTGCACAAGGATCTCAAACCCTCCAACCTCTTTGTGCACAAGCCCGGTCAGCGCGGCGAGCGCCTGAAGCTGGTCGATTTTGGAGTGGCCCACGTGCGCCGCGAGGTGCTGCGCGAAGGCCGCGCCCCCACGCGGATGACGCAGCCCGGCCAGTCCATCGGCACGCCCCTCTACATGGCCCCCGAGTATCTGGAGCACCAACTCGTCTCTCCCGCCATCGACGTCTATCAAATGGGCCTCATCATGGCCGAGTTGATCACCGCCCAGCCCGTGGTCGAAGGGCAGGGGTGGTGGTCTTGTGCGTTGGTGCACATCCGAGGAGAACTCAAGATCGCCGCGCAGGTGCGCGCCAGCGCCCTGTGGCCGGTCATCTCCGCCGCCATCAGCACCGACCCCAACGGCCGTTATCCCGACGCTGCGGCGATGCTGGGCGCGCTGGAGCGGGCCGTCGGGCGCGGTTCACACCCCTCTGTGCTGACCTTTGACACTTTTGAGGCGTCGGCCATCACCCAAGACCCCGTGCACGACGCTCTGGCGACCGACGCGGTGGCGTGGACAATGCCCGGCGGGGGGCTGATCGCACACACGCCGCTCTCGCCGTCGCTCGGAGGGCGTTTTGTGGGCCGCGGCGGTTTGATGGAGACGCTGCGCGAACATCTGCTCGATGCCCCCAAACGCGACGGCCAGCCCCGACAAGTCGCGCTGACGGCCAACGGCGGCATGGGCAAAACTCGCCTGGCCATCGAGTTTGCCTGGCGCCACTTGAACCGCTTTCCCGGCGGGGTCTTCTGGGTGGACGCCTCGGACCCGACGCGGCGCGATGAGAGCCTCCACCACATCTTGCGCCACCTTGAGCCGGCCGCTCCGCCGCTGGCGGCGCTGCTTGAGAGGCCGCAGTCGCTGGACGACCTCTTGCGGCGCGCGCTGCTGCGTTTGCCCAGGGCCACCGAGGTGCTCTGGGTGGTCGACAACCTCCCTGTGCCGGACTCGGGTCAGCAAGGCCAACCGTTGCTGCATTGGTGTCCGGCGTTGGGGCAGGTGCCGGTTTTGTTGACCTCGCGGATGCGTCGCCCAGAGATGGCCGTCATCAACCTCCAGGTGCCGCCTTTGGGGCAGGATGACGGCGCGGCGCTGCTGGCGACAGGGTTTGAAGACAGCGGCTGGTCCAGGCAAGAGGCCCAGCAGGTGGTGGACTGGGTCGATGGGCTGCCGCTGGCGTTGGAGCTGCTCAACCGCTCGCTGGTGCTCGGTGAGCTTGGGGCGGGGGAGTTGGTGTCGTTGGTGGAGGCGGGGCAAGAGGGGGTGACCCAGGTGCTCGATGCGCGGCATCGGGCGCTTTCTCCGCAGCTTGGAGCCACCGCGTTGCCGGGCGTCACCGAGACGCTCTTGCTGAGCTTTGGGCGGCTGACGCCCAAAGCCCAGTCGCTGGCCTGCGCGCTGGCGCACATGGCTCCCGCGCCGCTGCCCAGGACGCTGGTGATGGCGCTGGCCGACACGGGAACCGCCAGCCTCCTGGTGGCGCACAACATCCTGACGCGCTCTCCTGGGGCCTTTCTGGGGGTGATGCACCGTGTGGTGGCCGACTTTCTCAGAGGGCAGGACGTGGACGGGCAAGGGCGGCGCGCAGCGCTGGAGGCGCTCTTGGACGCCCTTGAGTCCGACAAGGATGGACATCACCCATATCGTTGGGCGCGTCTGGCCGAGAGCGTCCCGCACGCGTCCGCATTACTGGAACAAGGTGGTTCCGAGCCATCCGAACGCCTGGTGCGGTTGGCGCTCCATCTGGGGGAGCTGCACCGGGTTCAGGGGCGCTTTGAGGCGGCCGCCGATGTGCTGCGCAAGGCGGTGGTCTTGGCGCGGGAAGTGGGCGGTTCCGAGTCTGCGCTGACCCTGGAGGCGCTCTTTGGGTTGGCCGTGGCGCTGTGGTTCAAGGGCAACCACCAGGGGGCCGAGCGGCTGCACGGGCGCGTGCTGGAGGTGCGGCGCCGGACATTGGGGGCACACCATCCGCAGACGCTCTGCAGCATGGAGCAGCTCAGCGTGGCGCTCAAGGACAGGGGGGAGTTGGGGCGCGCGCTGGCGCTGCGTCAGGAGGTCTATGCGGCGCGCCTGGAGGCGCTGGGCCCCAAAGACGCGCAGACCCTGGAGGGGGGCGTGATGCTGGCCTCGGCGCTGCGCGCGTCTGGTCATTTGGCGCAGGCCGAGGCCCTTGGGCGCCAATCCCTGGAGGTGGCCAGAGAGGTCTTTGGGTTGGACCACCCCATCTGGCTGCGGGTGGCCAACAACCTGGCCTCGACGCTTCAGGCGCAAGGCCAACTGGACGAGGCCAACGCACTGCACCGCCAGGTGGTCGAAGGGCGTGGTCGCTGGCTGGGTTCGGACCATCCCGAGACGCTCTGGAGCCAGCGTCAGCGTTTGCGGGGGCTGATGGCGGCCCAAAGGCTTGAAGAGGCGGCGGCGCTGGCCCCCATGATTCTGGACACCCGGCGGCGGCGTTTGGGCAGCGATCACCCCGAAGTGCTGCGCAGCGCGCTCGATCTGGCCCAGGTCCATGTCCTGGCGCAAGATCACACCCGCGCCCTGCGCACCCTGAAGGCGCTGGCGCCCCAGGCACTGGCGCGTCTTGGAGACGACCACCCGGATCGCCGGGAGATCAACGCGCTGCGGGCACGGTTGGAAGCGCAGCTGGAGGCGCAATGAGCCAAGATCTCAAGGGCATGAGGGTGGTCGTGACCGGGCGCTTCAAATCTGGCTCGCGCCGCGGTCTGGAGCGCAGGCTGCGGGGTTTGGGCATCAAGGTCTGCTCGACCGTCACGACCAAGATCGACTTTTTGATCACGGGAGCCTCACCAAGCTCCGCCTTGGGTCAGGCGCGGGGTTTGAACGTGCGCGTCATCGACGAAACCCAGCTTGAGCGCTTGTTGGCGGGTCAGACGCTGGGTGAGGACGAAACCGCCACGGTCCACAAAGCCGTCAAAACCGAGGCCCCCAACAAGACCCTGACCCAACTGCGCCAGCTTTTGCACGCACCGCCGTCGTCGGCCCAGTGGTTCAAGGTCTGCAAAGTCCTGGACCAATGCAAGCCCCAAAACCTGGAGGTGGCGCTGGACTACATCGAAGGCAGCGCCCAGCGCTGGCAGGGCAAGTTTGCAGGCTTTCACACGGCGCTGTCCCAGACCAACCCCAACAACCACAGCTACCCAGAGAACGAGCACTTCCACCGTTTTCACCTGGATTTGACCAGCGTCGAGGGCCTCGATCCGCGCGCCATGCCCTTGCAGTGGCAAAAGCGCTTGATGCAGGGGGAGTTTGACCCGCGCTTTGCGGCCATTCGGGTCCTGGGGTTTCACAAGGTCAAGGTCAGCACCCGGGTGGCGCGCCACATCCTGGCCTGCCCACACCTGAACAACGTCCGCGCGCTCTATCTGCCAAGCCGCTCCATCTCGCCCAAGTTCGTCCGCGAGCTTGCCGCCCACGATGGCCTGCCTGCGTTGACCCACCTGGACATCTCCAACGCCCAGTGCAACGTCGAAGGCGCCCTGACCGTGTGCCATCACCCCAACATGGACCGCCTGGAGCACCTGAGCCTCAACATGCTTAATGTGCCCTTTGACAACCTTGAGCGCTTGCCCGCCGGGCTCAAAAGCCTCGACCTCTCCCGCAATCCGCAGAGCGACAACACGACCCTGGACGCCGACCTGCTGGCCCCGCTTCAGCTCCAGGCGCTGGGGCTGCGCCACACCAACCTCACCCCGTCGCTGCTGCGTCGCCTGCTGCGCTCCGGCACACTGCGCGGCCTCCAATGTCTCAGCATCGGTTACAACAACCTGGCCCAGGGGCTCGATGTCCTCCTTGAGTGCTTCCCCGAGCACCTGCCAGAGCTGAAAGTCCTCGATCTGCGGGGGGTTGGCCTCTACCCCAAGGACGCCAAGGTCCTGGCCTGGCTGCCCTGGCTGGCGTCATTGACGCAGCTTCACATCAACACCAGCACCACCACCCGCACCGAGGCCGTGATCAAAATCCTCCGGGCCTCTCCGCACCTGCAACCCGGCGCCCTGCGCGCCCCTGGCGTGGCCTGAAAGTGCCAAAATCGAGGAATCAGCGCCGGAAGTGACCGCTTCCGGCTTCATCTTGGTCAGAGAACCACCCTTTCCATGCCCTGAGCGCCGTGACGGCGTTGACTGGCGAGGACCAAGGTGTTTTGATGCGTTCGTTTGTGGCTGTACGAATCATTCGCAACGTTCTGGAGGGTTTGATGGGGCGTTCCTCATACGTACCACCGCGCCTGCCTTCGATCGATCAGATCGGGGCCCAAGAGCGCGCCGCCCGCTTTGGCAAGCGGAGCATCAAGAAAGGATCGAAGCTCGAAGGGTTGGAGTTGATCATCAAGATGATGGATCTGACCACCCTGGAGGGCAAAGACACACCGGGCAAAGTGCGCAGCCTGTGCCAAAAGGCGCTGCACCCGCTTGGAAACACGCCCTGCCCGCCGGTGGCGGCCGTGTGCGTCTATCCGCCGCTGGTGCCGGTGGCCAAGGAGGTCCTTAAGGGCTCCTCGGTCAACATCGCCGCTGTGGCGACCTACTTTCCCAGCGGACAGGCCACGCTCGAAGAGCGCCTGGATGAAGTCCGCCGCACCGTCGAGGTCGGGGCCGATGAGATCGACATGGTCATCAGCCGCCGCGACTTCCTCAGCGGGGAGTACGCCAAGGTCTACGACGAGGTCGCGGCCACCGTCGAAGCCTGCGGCCCGGCCCACCTGAAGGTTATCCTGGAAGTGGGCGAGCTGGAGACCTTTGACAATGTGCGCCTGGCCAGCCAGATCGCGATGGACGCTGGGGCGCACTTCATCAAGACCTCGACCGGCAAGATCAGCCCCGCGGCCAGCATGCCCGTCACCCTGGTGATGCTCGAAGCCATCCGCGAACACTGGCTCAAGACCGGCCACAAGGTCGGCATGAAGCCCGCTGGCGGCATCCGCACCTCCAAGCTCGCCCTGCGCTACCTCGCCATGGTCAAAGAGACCCTGGGGGACGAGTGGCTCAACGGTGAGTGGTTCCGCTTTGGGGCGTCCTCGCTGCTCAATGATGTGCTGATGCAGATCCAGAAGCAGCGCACCGGCGCCTACCAGTCCGACCGCTACTTCAGCATGTCCTGAGGCATGTCGACGCGGACCTGGAAACATTCAACGACAGGCTTGTGCGTGCGCCGCATGCGCAAAGCCTCGATGACATAAAAGGGGGAGGCTGTGACCGCCCGAGACCTGCTCTTTGGGGACCTGTGGGATTATGCTCCCGCACCCGAGTCCACCAACCACATCGAGCTCAAAGCCCAATATGGGCACTTTATCAACGGCCAGTTCGTCGAAGAGGGCCAGCCGTTTGAGACCATCAACCCCGCCACCGAAGAGACGCTGGCGCAGATCCACAGCGCCGATGAGGCCATGGTCGATCGCGCCGTCAAGGCCGCCCGCGCCGCCCTCGAAGGTCCCTGGGGGTCGATGCCTGCCAGCGAGCGCGCCAAGTACATCTTCCGCATCGCGCGCCTCATTCAGGAGCGCGCCCGCGAACTGGCCGTCATCGAATCGATGGACGGCGGCAAGCCCATCCGTGAAAGCCGCGACGTGGACATCCCCCTGGTCGCCGCGCACTTCTTCTACTACGCCGGTTGGGCCGACAAGCTGGAGTTTGCGTTCCCCGGCGCGCGTCCTCGTCCCGTCGGCGTCGCAGGCCAGATCATCCCGTGGAACTTCCCGCTGCTGATGGCGGCCTGGAAGATCGCCCCGGCGCTGGCGTGCGGCAACACCATCGTCATCAAACCCGCCGAGACGACCCCGCTGACGGCCATGAAGCTGGCCGAGATCATTCAGGACGCGGGTTTGCCCCCCGGCGTGGTCAACATCGTCAACGGCGCGGGGGCCACCGGCGCCGCCATCGTCGATCACCCCGGCACCGACAAGATCGCCTTCACCGGCTCGACCGAGGTCGGCAAGATCATCCAGCGCTCCCTGGCCGGGACCGGCAAGCGTCTGACCTTGGAGCTTGGCGGCAAGGGCGCCAACATCATCTTTGATGACGCCCCGCTGGATCAGGCCATCGAAGGCATCGTCAACGGCATCTTCTTCAACCAGGGCCACGTCTGCTGCGCAGGCAGCCGCCTCCTGGTGCAGGAGTCCATCCACGATGAGGTCGTCCGTCGCCTCAAGCACCGCATGTCCACGCTGCGCGTCGGCGACCCGCTCGATAAGAACACCGACATCGGCGCCATCAACTCCCGCGAGCAGCTCAACAAGATCACCGAGTTGGTCCAGGCGGGAGAGACCGAGGGAGCGACCTGCTTCCAGCCCGAGTGCAACCTGCCGGGCAAGGGCTTCTTCTTCCGCCCCACGGTCTTCACCGGCGTCACCCAGGCCCACCGCATCGCCCAGGAGGAGATCTTCGGGCCGGTGCTCTCGGTCCTGACCTTCCGCACCCCTGCCGAAGCCATCGCCAAGGCCAACAACTCCGAATACGGGTTGTCGGCGGGCATCTGGACCGACAAGGGCTCCAAGCTCTTCAAGGTCGCCGGAGCGATCCGCGCTGGCGTCATCTGGGGCAACACCTACAACAAGTTCGACCCCAGCAGCCCCTTTGGCGGTTACAAAGAGAGCGGTTTTGGGCGCGAAGGCGGCCTGCACGGCCTGCTGCCCTACCTGGAGGTGGAGTGAGATGACCCAACGCCTGTCTGTCTGGAAGACCTACAAGCTCTACATCGGCGGTCACTTCCCGCGCACCGAAAGTGGCCGATACCTCAAGGTCCGCGACCATCAGGGGGATTTTGTGGCCGACATCTGCCGCGCCTCGCGCAAAGACCTTCGCAACGCCGTGGTCGCCGCCCGCAAAGCCTTTGGGGGTTGGTCCGGCCGCACGGCCTTCAACCGGGGCCAGATCCTTTACCGCATGGCCGAGATGCTTGAGGCGCGCCGTGGCGGCCTCGAAGACCGCCTCGTGTCCGTCGTGGGCTACAGCCGCTCTGAGGCCGCTGCCGAGCTGGACGCCGCCATCGACCGCTTGATCTGGTACGCGGGCTGGTCCGACAAGTTCACCCAGCTCTTTAGCGCCACCAACCCGGTCTCGTCGCCGCACTTCAACTTCTCGTTCCCCGAGCCCACCGGCGTCGTCACCATCCTGGCCCCCCGGCAAGCCCCGGTGTTGGGCCTTGTGTCGGCCATCGCGCCGGTGATCGTCTCTGGCAACACCGCCGTTTTGGTGGTCGACGGCCCCGCGCCCCAGCTTGCCGTTGAACTCGGCGAGGTGCTGGCCACAAGCGATTTGCCCGGTGGCGTGGTCAACATCCTGACGGGTCTGCGCGAAGAGCTTATTGGCCACGTCGCGGCCCACATGGACATTGACGGCATCGCCAGCTACGGCACCTCGACCGAGGATCGCACCAAGCTCGATCTGGGCGCCGCCTCCAGCGTCAAGCGCGTCAAGCACTACGCCGACCCCGAGGCCGCCGTCTGGCGCACCGACGCCACCCAAAGCCCCTACCGGATCCTGCCCTTCATCGAGGTCAAGACTGCCTGGCACCCCATGGGTGTCTGAGACCAAACCAAGCCTTTAGCTTGTCGTTTGGCATCATCTGGCTCCACGTCTTAAGCGCAGCGGCACCCCACCGTTCCCCCATATTTTCCATCTTACTCATCACCCCTTCGGGGCTCTCTCGCGTCGAGGGAGCTTGTTCGGGTGGCTTTTGCACTCTGCGAGCCACTTCAGCAGTTCTGTGCTTCTATTACCAATGGTTTTGTGCGATTGTTGGAGCCTCAATGGCGCAGTTTTTCAGTAAGGATACCGTTGGAACCACTGTCTTCCGGGCTCTTGTGGCCGGGTTGGATGTGATTGAAGGGAGAAATTGTATGAAGGCGATGTGGTGTGTGTTGGGTGCTTGTCTCTTTCTGTTGGGGTGCGGCGCACCGCTGCCAACGTTGGGGGCAAGCGATCCTACCCCTGTGAAGGCTGAGTCCAAAGATGAGCCAAGAGTTAAAGCCTCAGATGCTCAAACGCTGAGTGAGTACAAAAAAAAGAAAAGAGGAGGGATTGCTGGTCTGGCAATGAACTTGAGAAATCCCATAGATAATTCGAAAGCAAAGTTGTGCAGCAATGGTGATCCAGTCCTATCGCATTTTGGAAAGTTTTATGAGCCTGGTGGTAAGTGGATGCTGACATATGCGTCTTCATCTGAGCGAAATCCAAATCACTTGAAGTTGTGGAGCCTTAAAGATGGAAGCGTGATTTTTGATTTGTGTGTACTTAATGAGAAGTTGCACAATATACAGCCTGTAGGAGTGGGGGTAGATGGCAGTGGTAAGTTTATCTTTGTGTATGACCACAACGGTAAAATATGTGTCTTTGAATCATCCAGCGGAAAATTGATTCATGTTTTTGAGTCCGAGATTGGTTTGTCTGCATTTTTTCGGCAATCTCCTAAAGAAAATTGTGTGGTTATGAGCAGTCCATTCGCGAGGCGATTTGAGCATGTTTGTCTTCGTGAAGAGGAGCTTGTTGTTGAAAATTTGAAAGGTGTTAACGGTGGTTTTCTAAAGCTGATCTATGCTTCGGATGGTTCTGTTTTGGGTGTTCGTGATGGTGAAGTCTGTGTGTCTGATGCAGCTGAATTGAATTTTGAAAAGTGCTATGGCGTTGATGGAGGCAAAAGGGGATATTCTTTTCATGATGGGCATATTGTTTTTTTCCAGCGGACTGAGGATAAATACGCTTTTGGAGAGTACTCTGTTTTTAACTTGGTGAATGGGACTTGGAGAGCGTTGGGGCTGAGATATTCTAATGAGACATTTTATCGTGATTGGCTGGTGTCGAATGAGGGCGATAAGCTGGAGTTGTGGAATTGGAAAGACGATAGGGAAAGGTTTGTGGTTGACTTTGCGGCAGCGGGTAAGAGGCCCAATTTGGGATTGAGCCGGATCCATTTCTCGCATGAGCCTTTGGGGGTGTGGATGTGCGGTCCCAATGGTTTGTATAGCGCCCATGAGAAGGATGGGTGGAAGGCGGTGTCGCGTGGGGAGTGTGGGGAGGATGTGAGCCGGTTCCGTGTGTTGAAGAACGGCAAGGTGCTCTTCTTTTTGAAGGATGGTTCGTTCCGTTTGGAGGAGCGATAGGTTTGCGGGCCCTGTGGGTTGGGTGTGGCCGGGCAAGGAACGGGTGTTGGTGTGTGGAGGGTTGGTGATGCGGTGGTTGTGGCTGGGTTTGGTGGCGGTGTGGGTGTGGGGTTGTGGGTCGCAGCCGGTGAAGCCTGTGGTGGATGCGGTGCCCAAGGCGGTGTCTGTGGTGCCCGAGGGTGCGCAGCGGGCGCCTGAGGGGTGGTCGTTTTACGCCTATGAGGGGGCGGTGTCTCCCGATGGGCGTTGGACGGTCAGTTGGGGTTACGCCGACATGGACGCCAGGAGCGATTTGAGGGTTTGGGACAACACGGCGGGCCGCTTGAAGTGGGATTTGCGCGGTGGGTGGGATCCAGAGGAGTCCATTTCGCCCACTGGGGTCGGGTTTGCCTCCGATGGGTCGATGATGGCGGTGGCCGACTCTATGAACGCGGTCCATGTGGTGGAGGTGGCCTCGGGGGCTTTGGTGGCGTCGTATCCGGTGCTTTACATCGAGGGAGACACCAACGTGCACTTCAGCCCTGATGGGCGCTTTGTGGTGGTTCAGGGCGATTTTGGGACGGTGTATGTGATCGACCTCAAGGAAAAGGGGGCGGCGGCGGTCAAGAGCGTGTCTTTGGAGGCGGACATGCCTTTGGCGGTGAAGATCCACGCTTCGGGGCCGATTTTTCATGTTCTGGATGCCGGTGGGCGGCTCTGGGAGGTGGATTTTGAGCAAGTCCAGTTGGCGCCAGGGGGGTTGTTGGGTCCTGAGGGGTTGGTGATGGGTCGTTTTGGTGCGGGGGACACCTTGTTGACGGCCCAGTATGAGGACGATGCGTTGGTGTACCTGATCTGGCAGATGGAGGCGATGGGTTTGCCGACGCTGATGGAGCGGGTTGTGGCGGTGCATATGGGCCGGACCATGGTGGCCTTTGTGGACGGTGAGAAGGGCGTTGTGGGTCTTTGGGCGCTGGCAGGGGCCAAGAGGGGAGCGCAGATCAAGGCGCCCGACAATGGTTGGTCACAGGACAGCGGGGCGTGTTTGGCCTTTTCGCCCGACGATCGATGGTTGTGGGCGTGTGGGACAGGCGGTGTGGTGCGGACTCGGACCGAGGGGCAGGTGTCCTGGGAGACGGTCGGTGGTGAGGGCGAGGTGTCTTTGGTGGTGCCTTTGAACGACGGACGCGCGTGGTGTTTTGGGCCTGATGGGGCCGCCGAGCTGCGCTGAGGGTCGGTGCGTGTAAAAGTGTCGTGCACTGTCACGAATACACCTTGCGCATCGTCGCTGGCGGCATTAAATGTGTGGCATGTTGAAGTTGTTCACGCCGTCATGAACAACTCAAAGTCCAGGGAAGCAGAAGCGAGGTGATGGGGCGTTTGCGCTTTTCACCGCATGTTGTGCATCCTCTGGTCTGAGACCGGCGTTGTGTGTTGGGGGTTTTCATCGCCCTGAAGCTCAGCGCCCAGCGTGTCGCGCGTCTGCATGGTGTGTGGACAGGCGCGGCATCCAAGGAGGGCCACCATGACCAAGTCAATCACTCCCACTGGGTGGGATGTCCCCTGGAGCTATAGAGGTCGTCGCAGCGGGCGTTGGGGCATTGTCGCCGCCAGCGTCTTTTCGATCACGGGCGTGCTGGGGCTGCCGTTTGCCCTCATCGGCATCTTTTTTGGCATGGCAGCCATGACCAATGGCTTGGAAGGCATCCCGGTGGGCCTGGGCTTGCTGGGTCTGGTGGGTTGGGGGCTGAGCCTCTTGTGGGGCAACCTCAGCTACCTGGGCTTCAGTGGTCGCTCTGAGAAGCCCCGCTGGGCGCGTCTGCACTGGGCCTCAACGACCCTCTACCACGCGCTGTTGGGGTTGGGGAGCGTCATCTGGGTCTTTTCCGATGGCGGCCCTGGGGGGATTTTGATCTCGATGCTCTACGCCATGCTGGCCATCCTGGCGTTTATGGCGCGGTTGGGCGAGCGCAAGCCGAGCCCCATGTTTGATGGGGAGGTTGTGGGGACAAGTGAGGGGTATATGACCTTGCCTGCGCGCGAGGAGACCTTGGCCAAGACCACCGCCAAAGCCGCCGCCCATGCCCGTTGACGTCCTGCCTCATTTCAGAGGTTCAGATCGCCCAGGTGGTAGTTGAGCCGGGTGCGGGTCAGCGCCGAGGCGCTCAGCGGCGCCCGGGCTTCCCGGCTTGCCTGGTGCTTGTGTTCGGCCAGCAGCGGGTGATCGAGCGCCATCAACTCGCGGCGCAGGTTGCTGGCCACCACTTCATCGGCCGCTGCGTTGGCCGCCCGCGTGGCCCAGAGCAGCAGCTGGCCCCGGTAGAACGGTCCCTTTTCGTGCTCCAGCCCCTTGTAAAAGTGTTCCAGCGCCCCGTGGGGGTCGTTTGCCCGCAGCCGCGAGCCGCCCGCCATCAGGCGGTAGGTCGCCTCGGTTGGGTCCAGCGCCACGGCCTTGTTCAGCGCCGCGTCGGCGGCGTCTGGATCGCCCGCGCGCCCTGAGATCGCCGCAGCCTCCACAAAGAACGCCATTGCCTCGGCGGCCTCTCCCTGGCCGTAGCGGGGGCTGTGGTAGGTGGGCATCTTGTCGAGTTGGTCATCAAAGCGCTCGATGGTGAAGCCCGGCTCGTCGCGCCAGTCCCAGTCGATCGTGGCCCAGGGGCCGTTGCCGGTGGGCACTGGGCCGAGCGACATGCACAGGCGCTGGTTTTCGGGCTCGATGACGACGCTGTGGACCGAGAGGACCTGCGCCACCACGCCTCCGGCGGCCCGCTCAACGCCGTTGTCGACGTCCATGTAGGCGCCCAGCGCCGCCTGCATCTGGGCGGTGCCCATGGCGCCCTTGGCGGCCAGCGAGCGCAGGCAGTCGTAGCGGCCGACGGTGTTGCGCATGAAGGCCGGAGAGACGACGACCTGCCCCTTTTGCATCTCGGGGTGCACGTAGTGGTTGGTGACCGCCAGGAAGTCTTCCTGGGCGCCGGGCTCAACCACGTGGACGTGTGGGCCGCAGACTTCAAAGCAGACCGAGCGGCGCTCTTTGGCCGACGAGACGCAAAAACCCCAGGATGAGGCGATGGGGCGGCGACGGATGATGGCCTCGGCCTCGGCCAGGGTGGTGGCGTTGCGGATGATCTCGTGGCCCAGGTCCACGATCCCCATGCCGCGCCAGCGGGCGTCTCTGTGAAAGCGCGTGTGGGTGGTCAGCACCAGACCCGCCTCGTTGAAGGCGCTCACGGCGGGGATGTCGCCGCCGCGCACGGTCACAAAGCCGTAACGCAGCCCCTTGTCGGGCGTGCAGAAGGCGATCGCCGGCAGCCGCTCCCAGATCCCCACCCCGGGGAAGTCAAAGTTGCGCGCGTGGCGCAGCGTCCCATCGTCCGAGGCCGCCCCCCAGGTCACCAGCGTCGAGCACGCCGCCGGGGCCTGCTCCAAGAGTCGATTGGCGAAGGGCCCCAGGCGGTAGCGGCCCGCCAGGTTGACCAGGTTCTGGAAGACGTCCATGCACTGGTAGTGACGGGAAAGGCCTGCGGGCATCCCCAGCGCCTCCACAAAGGCCCGCGAGCGGCCGCGAAGTTCTTTGGGGCGAACCTGCTCCAGCGCCGCCGCGCCCAACTCCACCAAAGGGCGCACCGCCATGCGCCCCACCGCCGAATCCCCCGCCACCAGAATCTCGGGCATGCGCGGGTAGTAGTCCATCACCTGCTGCCAGCCTCCGGCCGCGCGGGTCATGGCGCCGTGCTGAGCGCCCATCTGGGCCTGCGTGCCGCGCAGGTGGGCGATAAAGAGGGGGTGAGGGCGTCGGTGGGCGTGGTTGTTGGTCGTCATGGCGGTGTCCTGGGTGTGGGGGCTAGGTGGGCTGGAGCTTGAGCGGCTCCAACACATGCTTCCAAAGAAAGTCGTGCAGTGCGGGCAGGTGTTCGGGGTCTGCGATGCGCTGGACCAGCAGGCCGTCGATGAAGGCGCTGACAAAGTGCACCAGCGCGGCCGGGTCGCAGGGGGCCACCAGGCTCGCCTCGATGCCCGATTCAATCATCGCGATGGCCATCTGGCGGCGCGGCAGGAAGTATTCGCTGCTGATCTCCACGGCCAGCTCGGGGCCGGTGCCGCCGCTGGCGCTCCAGAGCTGAAAGAGGAAGACCAGCGTGTCGGCGCGGTCTTTGAAGAAGTCGTCCACCGCCAGGGCAAACTGGAAGAGGGCGTCAATGGGGTGCTCGGCGCCGATCAGGCGCTGGGCCGAGGCGTGGGCCAGTTGTTCCAGCACCGAGCGCAGCGTCCATTCGAAGATGGCCTCCATGTTGCCAAAGTACCAGTAGAGCGTGGAGCGCTTCATCTCCAGCGCCCGGGCAAGCTCGCTCATGGAGAGGCGGTGGGGGCCGCGCTCTTTGAGGAGCGTGACGGCGCGTTGGGCGATTTCATCGCGTTTGGAGATGTCGAGTTTGCGACCCATGGGGGTGTCCTTTGCTGTCTGTAAACCGAATCGATCTGGTTTAACCTGACAGGTTGTCGGGTTTTTAATGGTTTCCCGACAGGTTGTCAAGTTATGGCTTGGCGCTTTTTGGGGATCGGGCTTGATCCCAGAGGGCATTTTTGGTCAGGATCGGCCCGATTGGGCAAGCATTAGGTCCTGTTGACGTAAGCTCCCGTCGCCGGTGGGCCGACAACGGCCAAGATCGCTCCCGACGCCCTCCCACGTGCCCCCGGCACGAGTTCGGTTGTCAAAAGCGATTTTGCCTCGTTCTCGTCACCACCGGACTCGGTCCCCTTACCTCAACAGGACCTGACGCCATACACAAGAGGAGGTTGCGATGGCGGCGGAGGGACACCGCGTTCAGGTTGGGTATCACAAGTGGATGTTGCAGGATGAGGCGCGCACCGAGGCGCTCAAGGCGATGATCGCCGATCTGGTCCGCCCCGGAGACGTGGTGGCGGACCTGGGCACGGGCACGGGTGTCCTGGCGGCGTTGGCCAGGAAGGCGGGCGCGGCGCGCGTATACGCCATCGACGCCAGCCCGATCGTGCACTGGGCCGGTCGAATGGCCCAGGACAACGGCCTTGATCAGATGGTCTTCATTCAGGCAGATGTGGCCAAAGTGGAGCTTCCCGAGCAGGTCGACGTGGTCTTTTCGGAGTGTCTGGGCAACTTTGGGCTCACAGACGCGATGTTTGACGCCGTGGGCGCCTTTGCGCGCCGCTGGCTCAAGCCTGGCGGGCGGCGCGGCCCGACCCGGGTCCAACTCTTCTTGCAGCCCATCGACAGCCGCCCCTTCTGGGACCCCCGGCGGTTCTGGTCGGAGCCCTGGGAGGGGCTGGACCTGTCGGTCTTTGTCCCGGCCAACTACCACCAGATGCTGGTCATGGACGCGCACGAGGCGCTCTTGAAGTCCAAAGTGGCTCAGGTGGCCGACTTTGATCCCTTTGAGCGCCCCAGGCAGATGACCCTGGAGGCCTCCTGGCGCTTTGAGGACGACACGATGGTCTCGGGGTTGGCCGGGTGGTTTGATGTCGACTGGGCGCCAAACGTCACCATGAGCACCGGGCCGTCGGCGCCCAGCACCCACTGGCGTCAGTCGTTCTTTCCTGTGGTGCCGCGCCAGGCGGCCGCCGGAGAGCGCCTGAATGTGACCATGGAGGTGGCCTTTGACGAGCGCGAGGTGCCGACCTTCAGTTGGAGAGGGGTCTGGTTTGGACCAGACGGCGCCGAAGTCGATCGCTTTGACATGGATGAGTACACATTGCTGCGTTCGTAGGCGCCGCAGACCCCAAAGCGATCAGAAGATCACCTCAATGTGGGCCCCAGCGTCGTACCAGCGCAGGGTCTCGCTGCGGTTTTCGTCGATCATGCCGTTGACCCCGGCGTGGATGCCCAGGTTGATCATGGGCAGGAGCGTCAAGTCGAGCGCCAGCCCCGCGTCGTAGGTCGTCCCGCTGGCGATCGTGGGGAAGGTGTCTTCCACCCCGGTCAGCTTGCCGTAACCCACATGCCCGTAAATCGCCGGGCTGATGAACCCCGGCAAACCCACCTTAAGCCCCGCGCGCATGCTGCGGATCTCCTGGGCCGAGTTGCCCAGACCATCCTCGCCAAATCGAATCAACCCGGCCTTGACCTCCGGAATGATCCTCAGCCCAGGCGTCGGCAGCTGGTACCCCGCGCGCAGGCTCACCGAGGTGGCCTCGCCCGATGAGGTCGCCGCCAGACCCCCATTGTCCAATCCTCCCCCAGCGTCCAGCGCCAGCATCCAGCCGCTTGCCTGCGCGCTCGCCGGAGAGGCCAGCATCCAGAGAGCGCCAAGGAGCGCCAGTGTTGCCATCGACAGCCTGTGGCGCGCGTGGAGAGGGGTACGACGAGCGTTCAAAGTGTTGGTGTTCTCCATGGTGTGTTGTGCTCCAAAAAGGCCTGCATCTCCCATCGGGTGGCAGGCTTGCCCTGTTCACTGGCCCCACTTCTGGGACGGAGCATCGCCGCAATGTTTCACAAAAAAGATTTTTGATTGCGCAGAGGGGTAGAGGTTGGCCGCCGTTGTCCAGATCCAGGACAGAGGCCTGTCCACCCCTCGGCGCAGCCTGCCAGTGGGCCAAATGAGCCTTTTTATGGCCGTGAAGACCGCCACAACGGTGTGGGCAGGCTTTGTTAAGGGGGACGTCGCGCCATCCTGCAAGGCTGGCACAGAGAGTGCTATTCACCAGGAAAGTGATTGATGAATCAGCGCGGCGAGCCACTGGCGGGATTCTGGAGCGCTGATGGCAATGAGGGTGGAGAAGGTTATGAACGTGCGCATTCCCAAAGACGTCTGGAAGCGGCTTGTGATTTTGGAGGCCGTGGTTGTGGTGGGCAGCATCCTGCTGGGCTGCATCTCCACCACCACAACCACCACCCGCGAGGTCTTCACCGAGGCCGTCATCCCCGCTGGCGGACCTCAGGCGCCCGCTGGGCGTCGCCTGGAGCGCAATCAGGTGGCCATCCAGGGAACCTACGAGGAGATCTTGAAGACCTCCGATGAGTCCGAGAAGCGTTCGGGCAACCAGATCGCTGCGCGCAAGGCGGGTGCGTCGGTGATGGTCGGCATCCACCCGCGCGCTCAAATCAGCGCCTCGGCGCGCTACATCGGCGCCAACTGGGGACGGCACATCAAGGGCGTCGACCTGGAAGGGCGCAACCCCAACGCCGTGGTGGGCTTTGGCATGGGCGTGCGATACGGGTTGATCAACGAAGATCGCTTGCAGTTGGACATCGACACGGGTTTTGAGGGGCTGGTCTTGCCCTACCAGCGCGCCATCAAAGGCAGCACCACGACCACCATCACCGACACCAACCCCAACGACGGGATCGACTTTGGTGGCAGCACCACCGGGAGTCTGATCCCCGCCGGCACGCAGCGCGATCGTTTTAAAATCGCCTCCCACGTTGGCCTCCAGGGGGCGCTGGCGATGGGCGCAGGCGATCTGCATCTGCTGGGCGGCGCGATGATCCAATGGACCCCCTCGACCATCGGACGCCAGACCGTGGTCACCACCTGTGAAGACTTCAACTGCAGTGGCCCCGAGAGCGAGAGCGACATCGATGTGTTCAAGCTTGAGGGGGTCTTTACGGCCTGGGGCGGCTTGCAGTGGGACGTCAGCCAACACTGGGCGCTCATTGGGGTGCTCTACAGCTCGGCCAGCATTGATCCTGGCCATGACGACCTCTCGGTCATTGGCTCGACCCTGTCGCTGCGTCTTTCCCTTTGAGCGCAAAGGCGCGGGCGATGGTGCCGCGCCGCTCCTGGGCTTTGCGGGTCATGGGCACCGCGCCCGTGATGCACGCCGGGGGTACGCGCCGGGCCAGAAGGACCCCGTTGGGGCTGCGGAAGATGCCCAGCCCCGCCGCGCGCATTTTGACCGGGCAGACTTCCAGCATGACCGCCACGCCAGCGCGCTTGCCCGTGCGGCTATGGAGCCCCTCTGAGAGGTGGACGTGGGTGCGGCGCTGGGCGCTGATGCCGGTGGACTTGATGGAGCCCAGCGCCTCCAGCGACGTGCCGTGCCACACCGGCGCGTCGCCTTTGTACTGAACCCAGGAGCGCTCCAGCGCGTCACACGTCACCGGCGTGCCCTCGGTCGAGTGTCCCTGACAGGCGCGGATGCGGTCGCCCTGGACTTCCAGGCGAGATTTATTGTTCTCGCGCACGACAAGGTAGAGGTCGTCGGTGGTCATGCGCATCTGTTGCAGGACGTCGGCGATCTCCACCCACCCTGCCTCGTCCATCTCCAATCGGCTCTCGTTGGCGCCGTGGCGCAGCAACCAAGACAGCTTCTTGCTCTTGTGTTTGAGTTTGTGCGGGTTCATGGCGTTGGCCTCATCTATGTCTGGTCGGGCCGCGCACGCAGCGCCGAAGTCTTGATTTTGCTGTGACCAGCGCGTTGTTGCCTGGCCCGCTTTTGATTTGGGGCCGTTTGTTATAAAAAAAAGCTCTATTTTCTGAGTGTCTATCGGTAAAACAGATAGCTTTTGATGCCTTTGCCATGACAAGCCAAGAGGACAACCATGCGCAGCGACTGGTTGGCGGCCTTCGCCGTCTTTGCCGAACACCTCAACTTTACCCACGCCGCCGCCGCGATGCACATGTCCCAGCCCGCGCTCCACGCCCAGGTCACCCGGCTCTCAGAGGCGGTCGGCGCACCGCTCTACACGCGCCAGGGCCGCGCGCTGTACCTCACCCCCGCAGGGCTTGAGGTCGCCCGCTTTGCTCGCCAGGACGTCGCCCGGCGCCACGAGTTTCTGGACCAACTCCACCAGCGCCGCCGCAGCGCCCCCATCATCCTGGCCGCAGGGCAGGGGGCCTATCTCTATATCCTGGGCGCAGGAATTGAGCGCTTCCGAGCCACCCATCAGGTGCCGCTGCGCTTGTGGACCCTCGACCGGCAACGCTGTCTGGATGCGCTGGGCTCGGGCCGCGCGCAGTTGGGCGTCACGGTCTACGATGAAGACATGGAGCGCTGGGAGGTGACGACGCTGGCCCGATACGAGCCCATGTTGGCCGTGCCCTCCGAGCATCCTTTGGCGACCGAGCCGAGGCTGACGCTTGAGGCGCTGCGCGATCAGCCCCTCGTGGTGCCACCTCCCGGCAGCGCCCTTCGCCAACAACTCTCACTGGCCCTCTCGGCCCGCTCGGTCCCCTGGAAGGTGGAGGTCGAGGCCTCGGGTTGGCCGCTGATGCTGCACTTTGTGGCCTTGGGTTTGGGTCTGGCGGTGGTCAACGGTTGCTGCGTGGCCCCAAAGGGCGTCGCGCTGGTGCCGCTCGAAGGCTTGGCCTCCACCCGCTACGTCATCGTCCACCAGCCCGGCGGCTGCGATGACGCCACCGAAGCCCTCAAGAAATGCTTGATGGCGCAGAGAGCGGCTCTAGGATGAGCGCCTTCAGGTCCAGACGCCGCGAAGGATCCCGCAGCGTCTGGTCCCGGTGCCCGCGCAACACAAAGGCGCGGCGCAGCCTGGGCTCTGAGGCGATGTCCAGATAAGCCGCCGCCACATGCGCCGGTCGCGGCCCATCGGCCGACGACGCAAGGTGAGTCAGTTGCACCCCGAACCCTCGCCAGAGCCGCAGCGCGCTGGTCTGCCCATGGGGATGGGTCCACCGGACGTTGACCGACAAGCGCGCTCTGGGCGCCCGATGTTGACGACACCAGACCCAACACCGCTCCACCGCCTCTGCAAAGAGGGTCACCGCCTCGTGCGGGATGTTTCGATCGGCTCCTGCGGCCAGAAAGGCCTTGCCCTGGGGGCCTTCGAGCGTGTGAAAGGGGGTCCAGTCCATGGCCGCAGGCTCGGCGGCCAGCTCTGCCAGGTCCGGCAAGACCCCCCAACCCCACGGCCTGACCCTCAACGACGCAGGCCAGCGCTCGGGGTTGTGGGCGTGGATGTAGTCCAGCGCAATGTCCAGATCCCCCCGAGCGCGCATCAAGTCCACCAGCCCGCACAGATGCACCCAGGACGCCTTGGTGGCCGGACTGTGCAAGACGCTGCGCAAGCTGGCCAGCGCCGTGTTGGTGTCCGTCGGGATGACGCTGGCGGGATGTGGGTCGTCTGGGGTGCAGGCCTCCAACGCCCCTTGGAGCGCGGTGCTGACCCGCGCGCTGGTCTCTTGGTCCAACGCGGCGTGCAAGATGGGCAAGAGGGACGGCTGTGCCAGCAGCTCCAGGCACCACGCCGCCGCTGTGCGCCCGTGGATTTGGGGAGACTCCAGCAAGGGCAACACGTGCGGGATGACCTCGGGGCCTTGCTCTGAGAGTGCCGCTGCGGCCCGCTCCTGCAAAGGCGCCAGATCGTGCGCCAGCGCCCACAGGTGGGTCTGCAAGCGCTGGCCGCCATGGGCATAGTACCAGTGGTAGACCGAGGCCGAACCTGCAAGCTCGTGCGTCTTTGGGGTCAACACCACCTCGATGCACGGCAGCGTCGCGGTTCCCAGCGTGCGATGGAGCGCACCAAGCAGGTGGGGGGCGTGCTGGGCCGACCGCAGCGCCAGCGCCACTGTGGCAGCCCACGCCGCCGGTTGAAGTCGATGCTCCCGCAGCGCTTCCAACCACCCACGGCGCACGCTGGTGCTGGTCACCGGCGCAGCCTCCATTTGTGCCAACGCTTGGCGCCAGATGTGCTGCAAAGAAGGCTCCTGTGTGCCTTGCTGAAGCCACGACTCAAACCCGGCCCAGGCCTGCAAAAAACGCTCGGTTGGGTCTTCACACAGCGCCGCCAGCCGTGCTTCCAGACCCGGATCCCGCTCTTTGCCCAGCGCATCCAACGCCACCTTGCTCCACGGCGCCTCTGTGGCCCACGCCTCGAGCACGGTCACCGCTGCGGCGCGCACCTCCAGCCGTTCGTCCTCCAACAGCGCCCAGAGCTGGGCAGTGCTCACCAGCGCCGCAGGCATCATGGCCAGCGTCTGGCTGGCCAGGTGGCGGTCTTCTTCGTCGCCCACCGCCATCATCTCCAGGCAGTACGCGGCGGTCGGAGAGTCGGGGTGGAGGGCGCAAAAGGACCAGCCAAGCTGGCGCCACGAGGTGGGGGCGTCGCGCAGCAGCTTCAGGAAGGTGTGCCACCCTGCAGCCTGGAGGTTGACCAGCACCAGCGCCGCGCGAGCTTGATCCTGGGGACTGCGCAAAGAGCGCATGCAGGCGCTGAGCACCGCCCGGGTGGGGTGGAGGTAGAGGAAGGGCAGCAGCGCCTGGGCAAAGTCGACCAGGAGCGCCTCGCGGTCTGTCGCTTCAAGCCATGGGATGAGCTGCCCCAGCGCCGCCCGGGGATAGTCTCGCTGTGCGTCCTGTCCAAGGCGCCGCATCCAGTCGTTGCAGCGCTGGCTTGGAGGCGCGCTGTGGCGCTGGAGCATGGTCATGATGCCCAGCGCGTCGTCCACCACCGAGGCGCTCAGCAGCGCGGCGTCATGGTGTTTGTCCCAGAGGTTGTCCAGCGCCACCTGCGATCGCTCCAGCAGCGCCGGGCGCAACAACCCCAGCGCCCCATCAAGGACCATCCCTCGGGCATCGGCCTCTTGGGTGCGCAGCAGCTCAAAGGTGCGCTCGACCAGCATCCGCTCCAGGGCGTCGCTGTGGCGCACCGCCGCGCCGATCACCGCCAGCAGGTTGGCGCTGTGCTGCTGCAACCCTTGAAAGTCCAGCGCGCCCAGTGTGGCGCTGAGCAACGACAGGTGCCCCACGTCCGGACCGCCAGCCTGTGGCAAGCAGATGCCCCAGAGCGCCAACGCCCGGTGGGGTTCGGCAAAAGGCCTCCGACCCCGGTTCTGGCGCACCAGAGCGCGCTGGGCGCGCGCGTGCAGCGCCTGCCAGGCGGTCTTGTCGTCAAGCGAATCCAGGTCGCCGGTGGCCAGCAACGCGCGGGCAGCCTCCAGTGGGGAGGGCAGGGGGGCTGGTTTGTTGGAGTTCACGGCAACCTCGCGTCATCAGGGACTGTCTGCATCCAGGGTGACTTGGTGTAATCATCCGGTCCTGGCTGTGCCAGTTGTGGCAGCATGGAAGGCAAGAAATACAAAAGCCACTGGTCTAGATGGCCAGTGGCTTTCTGAGGAGCGTTCGACCGGCATTCAGGGCCGGTCTTTATCACCCTGGGTCAGGGGCGCACGATGATGCGGGCGCCCTGGGTGCCTTCGGGGTCGGCCTCCGAGAAGTAGACGTAGGTGCCGGGCTCCGTGAAGGTGTGGATGTAGACCGTGCCGCCGCGCAGGGGACCACTGTCGAGCGGGGAGCGGGTGATTTCGCCCGGCTCGCCGCTGGTCACCGTGTGGCGGATGCCGCCGCGGTTGATCCAACGCACCGTCTCGCCGACGTTGATGGTCACATCGCGCTGGTCGAAGTCCAGCTCGATGTTGATGGTGACCGGCTCGGCGCAGAAGTCAGGCACCTGGATGCGGGGCTCGTAGCCTTCGAGCTCGCGCATCAGGTCGCAGCACGAGGTGGGCACGTCGACCTGCTGGTCGGAGTAGGTGAAGTTGTAGACCCCGATGACAAAGCAGCGGGACTCGATGAGGTAGCTCATGAAGTCGTCGGCGGCCTTGTCTTCGCGGAAGACGTCCACCTGAGCCAGACGGGCGCGGGCCTGCTGGATCAGCGGGTTGAAGATGCCCAGGAAGGTCGAGGCGTTGTTGGTGGCGCGGTTGGTGTAGACCCAGACCATCTGGCTGAGCGACCACTGCCAGTTGCGCACCCACACCGTGTTGTCCTCGGCGTCTTTGAGTGCCTCGGCGGTGTCGGTCAAGCGCATCAACTCCACCATGTGCTCCAGGTCGCTGGGCGTGATGTCGTTAAAGGTCACGATGGTGTTCTGGTACTCCTGGAAGAGGACCAGCTCCTCGCGGATGGCGATGACGCTGTCCCGTGCGGGCAGTTGGTCTTCGGCATCGATGTAGTCCTGCATCTGCTGCAGGACAATCTCCATGACATCGTAGGAGCGCTGGAACTTGTCGCGGGTCTCCTGGGTGATTTCGACGTCGATCCGGCCTTCTTCAATCCAGAAGTTGCTGTTGGCCAGGGCCAGGAAGGCATCCGAGGGGGAGCCGCCCTGACGCTCGGCGCGCGAGCGGTTGATGAAGCCAGCGGCCTCATCGAAGGAGTCGTCAGGCTGGGACTGGTTGCGCACGCGAACCAGCACGTCCTCCATGAAGTCGGCGCCGAGCAGCGCCACCAGGTCGGCCTCCAGGGAGAAGTCCAGGCTGTTGTCGAAGATCTGAGCCTGACGAACCAGGCTGAAGGCGTCCTCGACCCCGATCCAGATGATGCCGTAGATGTCGTTGTCGTAGCCCTTGACCGAGTCAAGCAGTTTGATGCGGGCGCGGTCAAGCAGGTCGCTGGCCTGATCCGAGTCGGAGTCGGTGGCGGCGATGGAGTCGGCCCAGGCGATGATGGCCTCGCGCAGACCCAGCGAGCGGAAGTAGTAGAAGTTCTCCAGCTCGTTGCCGGCCACATCGACCATGATGAGGCGCAGTTGCCAGTTGATGCCCTCCAGGGCAGCCAGGTTCAGGCGACCGTCTTCGGTGCAGCACTCTTCGTGACCGCAGAAGTTGGTCGAGGCGACCTTGGTGCCGGTGGCGGGCTGGCCGCTGCGCTGCTCAAAGACCTGCTCCTTGAGGGTGAAGGTCTGCTCAACATTGTCCATGTTGATCAGCTCGGCCCGGAAGGAGGCGATGCCACTGAGGTCGTCGCGCAGCAGCGCGTTGGCGGCGATGACGCCCTTGTTGGAGACCGCAGGCCAGGTGGTGCGGTCGTTTTCATCCACGTCGCGGGTGGGGATCCCGCTGAAGATGATCTGCTGGCCGCCGGAGTCCACACCAAAGAGGCGCGTGGCGGTGGCGGTCTTGCCCGAGCAGCCCGAGGTGGCCGTCAGGGTCAGTTCGTGGATGCCATCGGAGACGCGACCGGTCTGCACGCGCCAGATGTTGCCATCTTTGGTCACGTCCGCCTCCAGGTCGTTGGAGTTGACCTCGGCGATCGGGTCCTCGGTGCAGGAGGTGTCGCTGATGGTGGCGTCCATGGTCACCGGGGGGTTGAGCCAGCGCGACTCGGGACCGGTGATGGTCAGGACCGGGGGAGGCAGCGTGGCGAAGCGGACAAAGACCCGCAGGGTGTCGGTGGCGGTGTTGCCCGCGCTGTCGCGCGCCGTGAAGGTCACGGTGACGAACTCCTGGGTCGGGAACTCATCGGGAGCGTTGTTGGTCACCGTGATCTGGTTGGACGGGGTGCCGTTGTCGCTCAGGACCGGGGCGCGGAAGATCACATCGCCCTGGGTGTCCACGATGAGGTCATCACCCACCTCGATGGAGGGCGGGGTGGTGTCGGTGATGGTGACGTCCTGGGTGAAGGTCACCGGACGACCCTGCTGACCGCGCGCCGTCCAGGTCACGCTGGTGACCCCAACGGGGAAGCGGGCCGGCGCGTCGTTGGAGAAGGTCACGCCGCCGGGCACGCAGATGGTGCCGGTGGGCGAGCCCAGGTCAGCCAGCGTGCCCAGGGGGCTGGTGGCTTCGGTGGAGACGTCGGCCAGCGCGTTGACCTCGGGTTGACCGTCGAAGGTCACGGTGACGGTCTGGGTCATGGTGCTGGTGTTGCCGTCTTTGTCCTCGGCCTCCCAGATGACGGTGGTGTTGCCAAACGGGAAGCGGCCGGGGGCGTTGTTGGTCAGCGCCGGCTCGGGGTCGGTGTTGTCGTGCACGGTGGGGGTCGGCAGGACCACCAGCGCGCCGTCGCAATCGGCCGAGTTGACGGTGAGGGCCTCGGCGGGCTCGATGAAGGGCTCCTGGCGGTCGCAGATGCTGCCCGCCTCGGGGTGCTCGTCATCGGTGCCGTTGCAGTTGTCATCGATGTTGTTGCAGATCTCGCCGGTGGGGAAGACCGTCTGCACGCAGGCGATCTCGTTGCCGACCAGATACTCACGGCCCACACCGCAGGCGCCGGCCAGACCCGTGTCACAGGGGCCGGGCTCGGGGAAGCGGATGCTGGCCACGCCGTCGTCGGTGGCGATGAGGGCGTTTTTGCCGCAGGACACGGCGGTGATGTTGTTGCTCGGCAGCGCCACACCGGAGTTGGTGGTGTAGAACTCGAGCTGGTCGAAGTCGCCGCCCTGGTCGAAGGTCAGGCGAGTGACGCCAGCGCCCTGGGTGCCGACAAAGAGCTCGTTGCCGCGCAGGCCGATGGCCCGGCAGTCGTCCACGTCGCCGTGGAGGACAAACTTCTCGGTGTCGGTGTTCACGCCGTTGCCCTCACCGCGCAGGGTGATGAAGGAAGGCGCGTTGTCGCCCTGGGAATCGACCTGGTCGATGAGGACGATGCCGCCGGGGGTGGCGCAGGCCAGACGGTGGTCGTCGCCGCCCTGAGCGTTGGGGTTCTTACTGCCGCCAGGGATGATGACGAAGTCGTTGACCGAGCCGCCCCAGTTGACCTCGGCGGTGGTGTACTGACCCCAGGGCGCGCCCTGAGCGCGGGTGCCGTACACGGTGTGGCAGGTCGAGGGCATCATCGTGCGCGCCACGGTCGCCAGCGGCGTGTTCACGTCGATGTTGTTGTAGACGTAGGTCGTGCCTGCGACGATGTCCCAGGAGCGGTTGTCCACGTTGTACATCCGGAAGTAGATGTCGTCGCCGACCGGCCAGACCGAGCCGCCGCGCCACAGCCGATAGGTGTTGGCCACCCCGGTGTTGACGGTGTCGTACTGGGGCAGGTAGGCGGCGGCGATGTAGGGGGCGGAGGTGCCGCGGACAACCCAGACACCGTCGTCACAGGTGACGCCGACGTAGGGGGTGTCGCCGTTGCGGGTCCAGCCCTTGACGCTGCGGATGATGTTGTTGGGCAGGCGCAGGCCGTTGCCGTTGATGGCGCCGTAGCCGAAGCCGCGGTTGGCCACGCCGATGCCGCCGCTGTAGGTCGAGATGCCAGCGGTGGTCCAGTGCTCGATGGTGTCGCGCTGGAAGTCCAGCACCATCATGCCGCCGGCGCCGGTGTGGCTGCCCAGGTAGATGCGGCCGTAGGCGGCCGAGACGTAGTCCACCGACTCCAGGCGGACGCCGGAGTTGGGGATGCGGCCGTTGGTCCAGAACCGGGCCCAGAGTTTGCCCGAGGGCTCATCCCAGATGTCAAAGCCGGTGCTGGTGCCGACGATGGAGCAGAAGGTGGGGAAGTTGGCCATCGAGGAGCGGCCCGTGATGCGCGTGCGGCCGCGGAAGGTGCCGCCGATGCGCTGGGTGTGCTCGTAAGGGCCAAAGTCGTAGCTGAAGCGCACCACCGGACCCTGGTTGCCCCAGTTCTTGCGCTGGTGCAGGCGGTTGAGGCGGCACATGTCGGCCAGGTCGGTCTGGGTGACCACGCGGCCAAAGAGCAGGACCTCGTCAATCCGGCCGATCCAGGTGCGGTAGCCAGCGTGACCACCGCCAACGCGCATGACGCTGGTGGTGTGGACCAGGTTGCCGTTGCAGGCCACCGAGCCAGCCGCCACGCCGTCGAGGTAGAGGATGAGCTGGGTGCCGTTGTAGACAAGCGAGACGTTGACCCAGGCGCGGGCGGTGAGGTTGCGCTGGGCGCGGACCACAAAGCGGCCAGCGGTCGTCTGAATGACGCCGACCCAGCAGCGGTGCACCGCATCCCAGTAAACCATGTAGGTTTCGCCGCCCGAGGGGCCCTTGGCGAAGACCACGTGGTTGCCGGTGGTGGGGATGTTGTCCATCCGGGCCCAGGCGCCCACGGTGATGGTGTCGCCAAAGGGCTGCAGGAGGATGGAGTCGGGGACTTCGGCGTAGTCGCCCTCTTCGGTGAAGACGGCCGAGGAGTCCACCAGGGTGTCGGCGGCGGCTTGGTACCAGGTCGCCGAGGCGTCGTTGGTCCAGGCGGTGTCGCCGCCGTCTTCGACCGGCGAGTAGACCGAGACGGCCCGGGGGACGCCGTCGATCAGGAGGTCGTCGCGGGCCGCTGAGCAGCCCAGACCGTCGCGGGGGAAGATGTTGCGGTTGTTGTCGTTGCAGTCGCCGTCGGCGGGGGTGAACCCGTCGCCGTCAGCGTCCACCAGGCGGCAGTCGAGATCTTCGCCGTTGCAGTCTTCATCGACGCCGTTGCCGCAGACTTCGTTGAGCTGCTCGGGGATGTAGCGCGGCTCACAGCCGTTGCCACGGTCGATGCCTGCGGCGCACACACCCTGGAAGCCGGTGTTGCAGGACGCTTGGATCTGCAACTGGTAGCGGCTGGTGGTGTTGGTGCCGTACGGGGTGGTCACCCGGACGTGGTAGCGACCGGTGGGGGCATCGGCCGGGACGCGGATGCCCATGCGGGTGCCGCTGCGGTAGATGCTCACGATGGTCAGGTCGGTGCCGTTGGCGTCGCTCAGTTCAACTTTGCTGGCCTCGTTGAAGTAGTTGCCGTAGAGCGTGATGAAGTTCTCCACACCCTGCGAGACGGTCTGCGGGGTGAGGTAGGTCACGTACGGGGGAGGCGTCTCGTAGAGGCGGTGGCTGGGTCCGTTGGCCGGCGCGCCGTAGAGCGGCACGGGGTTGTTGGAGCCCTGCTTGACGATGTCGAAGGACGACTGGAGCGCGACCTGGGCCGAGAAGGTCCGGTTGTTGAAGGCCGAGTCGAAGTCGTTGAGGTCGTAGACGACCAGGAAGTTGGTCGCCGTGCCCGCCGCGATGTCGATGGAGAGGTTGCTGAAGGTCAGGTTGCCGTTGTCGGCCTGGTAGGCGCCGGTGCCGATGAGGTCGTCGTTGTCATCGACCTGACCGTCGCCGTTGATGTCGTGGTAGAAGCGCACCTCGCGGATGAGCGCCGCGTCGTCGGCCGAGCCCGCCGCGTCGATGCGGATCGAGCGGATGGTGACCGGGTTGCGGTTGGTGATCTCACGGACCTGGAACTGCGCGACAGTGATTTCGCTGGTCTCGGGACCGAAGACGCCCGCCGAGGGGGTCTGCAGGCCGGTGGTGATGACCGTGGCCGCCTCGGGCAGGACCGGGGTACAGTTGTTGTAGAAGGTGCCGGGCTGGGCGTAGCGGGCCAGGTAGCCGTAGCCACCGTTGAGGTGGACGCGGCCGTTGAAGCCAGCCAGCAGCACGCAGGTCGCCACGCGGCCGCCGCCGCCGCCGCCGCCGCGGTAGGAGTTGTGACCGCCGCCACCGGTGCCGCCGTTGACGTAGATCTGGCCGGTGCCGATGAAGTTGTTGGTTTCGAGGAAGACCGAGCCGCCCGCGCCGCCGCCGCCGCCGTAGTAGTTGCGGTAGCCACCAGCGGCGCCGTTGGCACCGCGGGCGTAGATGTAGCCGTTGAGCGAGATCTGGTTGGTCATGTTGATGCGCACGGTGCCGCCGCCAGCGCCGCCAGCACGGCCAGAGCCGTTACCGCCGCCAGAGCCAGGGGCCTCGGGAGCCTCGATGTTGCCGTAGATGGGCCGGACGTTGCCCTGGGCGTAGCCAGCGTTGCCGAGGCCACCGTGGGAGCCGCCCGAACCGGAGCGGTTGCCGCTGTTGTTGTGGTGACCGGCGCCCTCACCCTGACCGGCGCCGTAGCCGTAGCCGTCGGCGATGATCTGGGTGCTGGTGGTCTCCAGCGTGAGGCTGTTGCCCGCCAGGTTGACGTTGCCGTAGAGCTTGGCGGAGCTCTTGAGGGTGATGTCACCCGAGCCCAGCAGCGCCAGCACGCGGGCGCGGATGAAGGCCGAGCCGTTGAGGATGACGTTGCCGGTGGTGGTGATGGTCGCCGTGCGGGTGCCGGACTCGATCCGCGAGCCGCTGTCCATGGTCAGCGCGCCGCAAGACAGTTGCAGGTCGCTGGCCTGGGAGTCCCAGTTGACGCTCGAGAGCAGGTGACAGGTCTCCTGGACGTTGATCGGGACCGAGGGGCCCTCGGTGGTCATGAGCGTGGAGTTGTAGGGCGTCAGGTTGCGCAGGTTGTACGGCATGTTGGCCGTCTCCCAGCGCCAGGACATGTTCGGGTAGAGGTGGTTCTCCTCTTTGTTGAAGTAGGCCGCGGTGCCGTAGCCGCCGCGCTGGCCGAGGTAACCCGAGCCGCCCTCGACGTAGAGGCGGTTTTTGGTCGTCAGGCCTTCATCGCTGTTGAAGGCCAGCAGGATGCGACCGCCGCCGCCGCCGCCGCCGCGGTAGGAGCTGTGACCGCCGCCGCCCTGGCCGCCGCGGGCGTAGTAGTAGCCGGTGCCGGTGAGCTGGTTGGCGTCGATGTAGATGGAGCCACCGCCGCCGCCGCCGCCGCCGTAGTAGTTGCGGTAGCCGCCGTAGCCGCCGGTGTTGCCGTTGGCGTAGACGTTGCCCAGGTTCTTGAACTCGCGGCTGACCGTCAGCGCGATGCTGCCGCCGCCAGCGCCGCCAGCGCGGCCGGTGCCGGCGCCGCCGCCCGAACCCTTCTCAGCGGGCTGGAGCAGGTCGCCGTAGTAGGGGGCCACGTAGGTGTCGTTGGCCGAGCGCTGACCAGCGCCGCCGCCAGCGCCGCCGGTGCCGGACTGGTTGCCGCTGTTGCGCGTGCGACCCGCGCCGGGGCCGGTGGCCGAGGCGAAGCCCAGGCCGCTGGCCTGGATGTAGGTGTTGGAGCGGTTGAGCAGCAGGTCGCGGGTCACGCCGCGGATGTTGGCGTTGAGGTAGGAGCCGTTGTCCAGGGTGACCGTGCCGGTCTGGTCAAAGAGCAGGTCGCTGGAGATGACCCGCGAGGACGAGTTGAAGTTCCAGCCGCCAGCGCCGGTCAAGCGGACGCTGGGGCCTTCGATGATGGAGGAGCTGACCAGCGAGGCGTCGCCCGCGATGGCGATGCTGATGCTGTCGTTGGTCTTGATGCGGCTGTTGCTCATGGACAGGCGCGTGGTGCGCAGGTCCGTGAACGCGGTGGCATCCCACAGCGAGGAGGCGTCCATGCTGGTCATCACGCCGACGTCCACGCGGGTGGAGTTGCCGTCGTCGCGGACCCAGGCGGTGGAGTCCTGGATGCTGTCGGTGATCTTCAGGTTGCGGTAGTTGAACGGGGCGTCGTCCTGCTGCCAGCGCCAGGCTTCGACGATCCACAGGTCGGCCACGTCGCGCTCGTAGAAGGCCAGGGTGCCGTTGTTGGAGTACTGGGCGCCGTAGCCGTAACCGCCGCGTACCGAGGAGTACTGCGGGTTGGTGAAGCCAGCCGGGTCGTTGTACTCAACGAAGATGCGACCACCGCCGCCGCCGCCGCCGCGGTAGGAGTTGTGCCCACCGCCGCCGGTGCCGCCCATGGCGTGGAAGCGGCCGGTGCCGCGCAGGTTGTTGGTGGTGACCCAGATGGAGCCACCCGAACCGCCGCCAGCGCCGTAGTAGTTGCGGTAACCGCCCGCAGCGCCCGCGGCGCCGTCGGCGTAGAAGTAACCGTCGATGTCGAGGGTGCCGGTGAGCTGGACGCGGATGATGCCGCCGCCCTTGCCGCCCACGCGGCCGGTGCCGCGACCACCGCCCGAACCCGCCGTCACAGGACGGATGGCCGAGCCGTAGTAGTTGCGCAGCGCGGTC
>CAKZKQ010000401.1 GCA_937123825.1 uncultured Pseudomonadota bacterium | reverse complement strand
TAGACGCGGTAAGGCCCTGCTTTCCTCGCTTGTCCTTTCTCTTGTTCGCCCATGACCCTCCTTTCCACCATGAGCCTTCGACGAAATGCCCCACTCGTACCGGCGAAGCCAAGAACCCAACCCATTACAAATGCCATAAGTGAGCGCAGCGAACGCACCACAAGGAAGCCAAGCGAAGCGCCGGCGACCGAACCAAAAGCCTGCGCAAGCAGGCGCACCGAAAGCGCAGCGCCAGCAAGCGAACCGCTCTCCTAGGCTCGCCTCGCCCAGCGAGGCGCGCCAAGAGAGCTCAGCCTTGGACGGCGCGGCCTTTCCAAAGGGTGGTTTGGCCGCGCAAGCCGCGCCACATGCTGGTGAGGATGATGCCGACGAGGATGGCGGTGCCCAGCGGGTGGGTCAGGCCGTAGAGACGGTCCATGCCCATGGCGCCGTCCTGGACAAAGCGGAAGGCGTACATGATGAGGACGTTGACGCCGGCGGCCACAGCCAGGGGCCAGTGGCCAAGCCAGAGCGCCAGCACCAGCAGCGCCACGGGCAGGAGCGTGGTGGTGGAGACAAAGGCGGCGGCGGCGGCGGCCAGCCGGGGCTGGCGATTCATGCCGTGGTAGAAGTTCTTGAGCATGCCCTGCCAGATCTCGGACAGGGAGGTGTAGAGGCGCACGCGGAAGAGCGAGGGGGCCAGGAACATGCCGCAGCGCACCCCGGCGGCCTGGGCGCGCTGGGCAAAGCGGACGTCTTCGAGGACTTCGGCGCGGACGGCCTCATGGCCGCCAAAGTTGTGGTAGTCCTCGCGGCGAATCATGATGAACTGGCCGTTGGCGAAGGCTTCGGGGCGCTTGGGGTCGTTGAGCTTGTCGAGCGGGTGGGCGCCGCGGACAAAGCCACCCACGACCGGCTGAGCGACCTTCTCCCAAAAGGACTCCATGACCCACGTGCCCCAGAGGCTGAGCATGCCCAGCTTGCGCTCGGTCAATGCGGCGACACACTGACGGGTCGCGTCAGGGTCCAGGACAATGTCGGCGTCCACAAAGAGCAACACTTCGCCTTCGCTGAGGCTCTGGCCGTGCCAACAGGCCGAGGGCTTGCCCAGCCAGCCATCGGGCAGCGGTCGGCCAGGGACCACGCGCAGGCGCTCGTCGCCGCCTCCGGCCTCGGTGGCCTCTTGGGCGGTGCGGTCTTCCGAGGCGTCATCGACGACCAACACTTCCAGGGCGGGGTAATCCTGGGCCAGCGCCGAGGAGACGGCGCGGCCAATAAAACCCTCTTCGTTGCGGGCCGGGATGATGATGGAGACCTTGGGCGGTGACGGCGGCAGCGTCACGTCGTCGCCGGATTGGAGTACAAACCGCTTGTCCTTGCTGGCGCCCAACATGCCCAGCAACAACAAGACCCACAACATCCCTGTGGCCGCCATCAAGCCGGTGGCCACCATCCACAACGCATCCAAACCCATCAGTCCTGCCCTTTTCTGCGACGCATTACCTCGGCATAGGGCGTCAACACCCCGCCGTCGGCGATGAGCGGCTCTCCGGTCGGCAACGCCGCCGGGATCTTGGCGATGATGTCGTGCGGCGGCCCCAGAATCCAGTACCCATTGGGGATTTCGCGCCCGGCGTAGGTCGTGGCGCGCATCAAAATCTGGCACCCGTGCCCCACCGCGCACCCCAACATGTTGGTCCGCGCCGACACCAGCTTGCCCCGGTGCATCACCATGATCTCACCGGCGGGCTTGAAGTCCCCCAAAACCACCTCGCCGCCCACAAAGGTGTCGCGCCCCACCACACAAAGCTGCAAACCGTAGTGGCCGCTGTTGCTGCCGGGGTAGATGACGCAGCCCTGGAGCATCCCCATCCGCGCCACTGAGGCCCCCTGCCCCAAAACCGAATACTGGATGTTGCACTGGTCGCTGATCCGCACCCCATCGCCCAGATGGGAAAAGCGCACCACCGCGTTGGCCCCCACCACGACGTTGTCTCCAAGCGTGGAGGCTTCGACCACGGCGCTGGGGTGGATGTCACAACCTTTGCCCGCACGGGTGAGCTTGCCCATGATCTTCCACTTGTTGAAGCTCATCGCCCGCACCAACGCCCACAAGAGCTTCAGCGGCTCGACCTTGAAGAGCGCCGACCCCCAAGCCAGCAGCGCCAACTGATTGGCCCGCACAATGTGCATCCAGTGGGCAAGGCGCAGCGCCGCCAGGTGCGCCATCGGCAAGACCAGACGCCCCTCTTTGATGACCGCCGGGTGCATGGGCAGCTCCAATGGCGACGCCTCCGGGTCAATGACCACGGGCTCCAAGCCCTGCTCATCAAGCGCCAAATCGCCGCTGGGCCGCCAGTCGCTGCCCGCAGGAAGGTAAACCAGCGGATAGCGCCGCCCATCTTCAACCTGCCCCAGGTCCTGGAGCGCGTGGGAGTAAGACGTAAAGAGGCCCTCTTTAAGGACCAACACGGAGGGTTTGCCGGTGGCGCGCGCGGCTTTGAGGAAGGCGCGGACCAGATGCACGGTCAGCCAGAGGTCGTCGGTGGCCAGCAAACGCTCGGCGCCGTGGCTCTGGGGCACTTCGGTCACTTGAGAGACCTGCGCGGCGCCCGCCTGACGCAGGACACCGGCCAGATGGTCCACCACCGGCTCATTGAGCACCAGCGCCTGCCCCACGGGCTCCCCCCATGGGCTCAGCACCGCGTCGGTCTTGAGGATATAGGCTTGCACCGGCCTTGAATGCCTCCGTCAAAGGAGGTCGTCAGTGACCCCAGCGACACCCTACATCAACTCGGCGTCTGGTGGAATGTTGTGAAGGCTGGTTTGGGGACGGACGGCGCTCAGATCTGACGTGCGATGAGGTAGAACCAGTTGAGGAAGGGCGTGGCGATCAACGCCGAGCGCACAGACCACGCCAGCCAGTTGGCCGCCTCGACCTTGAGGCGCTTGCCGGTGCTGTAGGACACCACGCTGCCGATACCCCAGATGAGCAGCGCAAAGTAGACAAAGACCATCATGGGGCTGAAGGAGAGCGCCTCAAAGACGTCGCCGTGCAGGAGGTTGAGCGTGGCGCGCGTGGCCCCGCACCCCATGCAGGGGATGCCGATGAGGACCTTGAAGCTGCACTTGGCCAGGACCATCATGTCGGACTCGACCAACCAGGCCCCCAACGGCAGCATCGCCAGCGGCAACGCCAACAAGGCCCCAAAGGGCAGCTTTCCCAGGGGTCTGGGTTCGACTTTGACGCTCAAAACACTCACACAACACCTCAAGAGATATGACCCGCATCATTTTCAAGGAGACACAGCGGGGGCTGACACCACCTCAACGCACGGCACAGGCCCAACATTTCGACGCGCTCATCCCCTGCCCTGACCGGGTCAGGATCGCCTTGACAACCCCACAAATGACGCCCCACATTCAGGGTGCCGTCCCACGAAGCCATCCAGGACATCCAACGCTGGGCCCTGTCGCGTTCAGGTCCGGTCACACCATGGCACCACTGACAGGTGATATGCAACCGCTCTACCCCGACATCAACCTTCGCCGCAAAGGCTGGCTGATCGCCTTCATCCGGCAATGGCTCCAAGATGCACCGCCTGGGAACCCACCCACGACCGAGTGGTCCCAGGAAGAACTCGACCAGTGGGCCCTGAAGCGCATGAAGGAGCTGGGCTTCTACTACGGCACGGCGCTGGCCATCGTGGACCAACAAACCAGCGCGGGCCGCGCCGTCTTTCTGGACACGCTCGGGCGCCAACTTCATCTGCTGCGGGATCTGCGCCTGCGCTACAGCCCCCAAATCCGCGAAGACCTCCTGCCCCTGGAACTGTCCACCGTCCTGGCTCGCGCCGTGGGCCTGACCGCCGAAGCCGAACGACTGGAGGAATTCTACAATTCCAGGACGCGACATTTTGCAATCGGGCAAGTATTCGAAGATATGCTCCGGCATGGAATCGAAAAGACCGCCGATGAATTGTACGTGTCAGAAAAAGGAACCCTAACCCCTGCCGTCAAGAAAGCAG
>CAKZKQ010000400.1 GCA_937123825.1 uncultured Pseudomonadota bacterium | reverse complement strand
GGGGGGGTGGGGCGCGGGGCGGGGGGGGGGGGGGGGGGTGGTGGGGGGGGGCGGGGGGCGGGGGGGCGGGGGGGGGGGTGGGGTGGGGGGGGGGTGGGGGGATCCTGGCTGGGGTGGGCAACCCGAGGTTGCGGACCTTTGTGGGGCTGCGTTACGTCCAAACCGGCGTGGACTCTGATGGTGATGGGATTCTGGATGGGGCCGACCTGTGCCAGAACCAGCCTGAGGACGTGGATGGCGATCGCGATGACGATGGTTGTCCCGATAGAGACGCCGATGGTGATGGGGTTGATGACCTTCAGGACCGTTGTGCCGAAGCGCCCGAGGACAAGGACGGATTTGAGGACGAGGATGGTTGCCCCGATGACGACAATGACGGCGACACCGTGCCCGATTCGTCGGACATGTGCCCGTTGATGGCTGGGCCGGTCGAGTTTGTGGGTTGTCCTGACGCCGATCGCGATGGGGTCATCGACGGGATTGATGAGTGCAACGATGTGGCCGAGGACAAGGATGGTTTTGAGGACGATGACGGTTGTCCCGAGGAGGACAACGACAATGACGGCTTTAAAGACGCCGATGATCGTTGCCCCTTTCTGGCCGAGGTCCTCAATGACTTTGAGGATGACGATGGCTGCCCCGACGATGGGCGTTTGAGTTGGAGCCGGGAACAGATCATGGCGCCGGGGCAGATTGGCTTTGCCCGTAAAAAGGCGCGCTTGTCCCGGCCCAGTGTTCGGAGTCTGAGCGCCGTGGCCCGTTTTCTCAAGGAGTATCCCGAGGTCAAGAGCGTCGAAATTCAATCCCACAGCGCCAACGACGACCTTGAGCTGACCCAGAAGCGCGCTGATGCCGTCAAGGCGTTTCTGGTCGAGCAGGGCATTGATGAGGGGCGGCTGGTGGGCAAAGGTTACGGCAACTCCAAGCCCGTCACCGACACCGCTGGGCTCAAGGGCCGCGCGCTCAAGGCGGCCCGAAAAGCCAATGAGCGCGTCGAGCTGCGGATTGTGCAGTGGGATGATGTGCCCTGAGGGGGCGCGGCGTTTTTCGATTCAATAAAGGGCCTTGCGCATCTGCGCTTGCCTGTATAACTTCCCGTGGGCTGCGCAATTGCAGCCTTTTGCAGAGTGTCTGTGTCTAGACCGAGTCCCGCTCAAAACGAGCCAGCCAGGACGGCTCTCACAGTCCATTTCTTCGTCGTCGATGCTCGACGAACCCCCGGTTCGTCTGTGCTCTCATCGATTGTAGAGACGCAAAAGGTCTAAGAGATGACACTTTTCAGTGCCATCTCTTGAGAGTCACTGCCGTGACTCCAAGCCTTTCGCATCTCTCGAACTGAACTGTGATTTCTCGCCCTCGCAGGGCTCGTTTTAAACGGTACGCGGTCCAACCCCTCACGGTGAGGGGGACACCCACCAGCCCTTGCGGCGCTGGTGCGGGCCAATGTGGCCCACATCCATTCAAAGGCGCGTGTGAGCGTCTTTCTGGGAGGCGACCCATGGATAACGACGACGATGATGATGTGAGGCGACGCCGGTAAGCTCTGCAACGGTCTTCTTTGAACATGCCAAAGACCGATGTGTGCTCTCAGGCGTCGCTTCGCCTGAAAACACACCCATGTTCAAAGGAGACATATCCCATGACACCCACAATACGCACCACTGAAGCTGGCGAGCATCTTGGAGAACGCGTCCGGCTGCGCGGCTGGCTTCACGCCACTCGCTCCCTGGGCGGCATCACCTTTCTTGTTCTGCGCGACGGTTGGGGCACCATCCAGTTGACCATCGAGTCCGAAGAGGGGCTGCGGCCGCTTCATGAGGCCGGCGCCATGGTCGAGTCTGTCATTGAAGCCGAGGGGCTTTTGAGGGCCGAACCCCGCGCCCCGGGCGGTTTTGAGCTTGTCCAGGTTACCCTGGGCGTCATCAGCCCTGTGACATCACCGGTGCCGGTCAGCATCAACAAAACCCGACTCACGGCCCAGCAAGCCACGCTGCTCAACCATGCGCCGCTGACGCTGCGCCCTCCCGCGCGTCGAGCGATCTTCAAGCTCTCGGCGCTGACCATGGCAGGTTTTCGGCAAACCCTTCAGGGCGAGGGGTTTACCGAAGTCCAGACCCCCAAGATTGTGGCGTCTGCGACCGAGAGCGGCGCCAACGTCTTTGAGATCGACTACTTCGGTCAACGCGCCTTTCTTGCCCAGAGTCCGCAGTTCTATAAGCAGACCATGGTCGGCATCTTTGAGCGCGTCTTTGAAGTCGGTCCTGTCTTTCGGGCCGAACCCCACGCCACACCTCGGCACATCAACGAGTATGTGAGCCTGGACGTCGAGATGGGGTTCATTGAAAACCACTTTACGGTCATGGCCATGCTGCGCGAAGTGCTGGCCGGGATCATGGCGCACCTGGAGATCCACGCCCAACAAGCATTGGAGATCCTCAAGATCACCCTCCCCGAGGTGCCCAGGCAAATCCCACACCTGCACTTTGAGCAAGCCAGGGTCTTGCTGGCCGAGATTCAGGGCGGCCCTGTGCTTGAGGAGCCCGACTTGTCGCCGTCAGAGGAGCGCCTTTTGGGCAAGTGGGCGCAGCAGGAGCACGGCAGCGCGTTTGTGTTTGTGACCGGCTACCCCATGTGCAAGCGGCCCTTTTATACCCACCCGCAGCCCGAGGCCCCACAGTGGTCCAACTCCTTCGACCTCCTCTTTAGAGGCACCGAGTTGGTCACCGGAGGGCAGCGGCTCCACCGGCCCGAGGACTACCACCAGGCGCTTGAGCAGGCCGGGCTGCCCAGGACGCCCTTTGCCTCCTACCTGGAGGCCTTTGAGTGCGGGATGCCGCCCCACGGCGGGTTTGCCATCGGACTGGAGCGCTTTGTCATGCAGCTGGTCCAGGCACCCAACCTGCGTTTGACGACGCTCTTCCCGCGAGACAAGGCTCGCCTGACCCCGTGATGCCTTCACAGGGCTGAAAAAGAACTGAAAAAGCGCTGCGCTGACGTTTCTTTGGGTCGCCTCCCAACGTCGATGCGGCGCTTTTTGTGTTTTGGGCGGTTTTCAGGAGGGATCGTAGAGGGGAAGGAGCTCTGTGCCCGGTTTGAGTTGCCAGGCGTCGTTGTAACAGGCGCCCAAATCAAGGCGCAGGTAGGTCTTGGCCTGGCGCCGCATGCCGAAGCTTGAGGAGAGGCAGAGCAAGTGGTTGTCTTCGCTTTCGTAACCTTCGGGGACAATCTCGTGGCCGTGGCAGACCACGCCGCACGGCTGCCCGGTGGCGTGCTGGAGGTGGCGCAAAAAGCCCTGGGTGGTCTCCGGGGTTGAGCCTCGACGCCACAATAGCCCGCCGAGCAGGTCGCGCCGGTGCATCGAAAAGATCGGCACGTCGCGGTAAGCCCCAAGGTCAATCTGGTTCAAGGTGTCCAGGTCAAAGGGGGTCGCGGGAGGGGCCCCATGGGTAAAGGCCACCCCACAAGCGCTGACCGCCATCAACGGCAAGGCGCCAAGGTAGGCGTGGAGCGCGTCCAACTGGGTCTGGGTCAGTTGTTGCTCCATGTAACCAGCCTCATCCCGGTGGAATTTGCCCACCACCGGGCCGCCCACGTGGGCATGGTCATGGTTGCCCAGCAACGAGCGCAGCTTTCCCGGGCGCCGCTGGCTTTCTTGAAGCAAGCGCCGCATCAAGGCCACCGAGTGATCCTCATAAAAATCACCCAGGTGGGTATAATCCATCGCCCACTGCTCGGCGGTGGCCGCCGGACCGTGGAAGAGGTCTCCCAACAAGAGCAAGACGGCGTCATCTTCCCGGTCCAGGAGCGTCAGCAGGCGTTCAAAGTCCTCCAGGTTGCCATGCAAGTCCGAAGCGACCAACATCACCCCTGGCCCTTGTATCCTCGCCAGTCTCCCTTCCTGGGTAATGTGCGCCATGCAAAGATCCTCGTCGTTTGTGTTGCTGGTGCCCATATTTAAACGCGCTTGGGCTCCAGAGCCAACCACACCGCGCGCCATTGGCTGCGCCACACAAATCCTCTCGTGATCCGATGCATCAAGACAAGGTGCTCGCCAACCAAAGGAGGGACCGATGAGCAACGACAACCAGAACCCGGCCAACAAGACCGAAGCGCAGTGGCGCGAAGAGTTGAGCCCCGAGGCTTTTGCCGTCTGTCGCAAAAAAGGCACCGAGCGGCCGTTTACCGGTCAGTTCTGGAACCACTGGGAAAAGGGGAAGTACCGCTGCACATGCTGCGGCGCAAAGCTCTTTGAGTCCGAGTCCAAGTTTGACGCCGGCTGTGGCTGGCCAAGCTTTGACCGCCCCATCGACAGCGAGCGCATCGGCTACCACCGAGACTTTTCTTTTGGCATGCAGCGGGTGGAGGTGACTTGCAAAGCGTGTGGCTCCCATCTGGGCCATGTCTTTACGGATGGCCCCACCGAAACCGGCCAGCGCTACTGCATCAACTCGGTGTCCCTCGACTTTGAGGACAACGGTTGATGCCAAAGTGAGTCTTTCTTGTGCGCTTTGGTTTCAGTTGGCGCGTTGGCCAATGGCCACTGCCGGTCAGTCTTGCGAAGGCTGGACATAGCGGGCCCGCGCTTGTGCACGGCGAGCGGTTTCTTCTTGGATGGCCTGCGTCAAAAATGAACGCACATCGACCTGGGCGACCTCAGGGGCCATGGTCAAGGGGGAGGCGGGAGCTTCTGGGTTGATCTGGTACTGCCGCCCGTGGGTGTCGCGCACCAGATAGCGGTAATCGACCAGCGCGCGTCTGAGGGTGACGTGGTCCGAGTTGGCTTCGGGCGCCAACTGCGCCAACCACCCCTTCAATGCATCGTTCAACTCCACTTCTGTATACAAAGTCTCTGCGTCCAGCGTCATGCTGATGGCATGAAAGAGCACATGGCGATCATGGAGTTTGCGGGGCAGGCTGTAGAACTGACTGCGCAGGCAGACATTGCGCAAACGCTTCTTGAAGGTGGTCGGGTCCATCATGGTGGCATACCTCGGCGCGGCGCTGTGAAGAACGGGTGGTCATCACAGCGCAGGCGATTCAACAGGGTGTGTGGGTTTCTACAAACGTTCTGTCGAAGGCAGGCGGTCAGTCTTGTGCTTCACTGATGAGGATGGTCACCTCGACGTTGCCCTGGGTTGCCCGTGAAAAGGGGCAGACTTTGTGGGCGTTGAGCACAAGGCGCCTGGCCTGCTCACGGGTAAGCATCGGCAGCGCCACGCGCAACTCCACCCCCAGGCAAAAGGTGCCCTGGGATTCTTGCAGGAGGCTGACTGCGGCGGTGACGTTGACCCCCTGGAGGTTGTGCCCCTCGGAGGCCACAAGCTGCATGGA
>CAKZKQ010000399.1 GCA_937123825.1 uncultured Pseudomonadota bacterium | reverse complement strand
TTCGTCGAGCATCGATGACGACGGGATCGTTGTCATCGGACCGCATGTCGATGGGAGATTTTGCAAACACGCCCTAGCGTCACCATGTCGAGACCGCAGGGGGTTTGCCAGCGCTCTCGCGCCTCGAAACCCCACTTGGCGTAGAGGCTCAGCGCAGGAGCGTTGTCGACGCCCGTAGACACAACCACTTCCTGGCCGACGTACCGAGACAACACCGCCGCCAAGAGCGCCGAGGCCACCCCGCGACGAAACATGCTCGGACACACCACCAGCGACGCAATGCAGACCCCCGCGCCTTCTGGCTCCACCTCACAGGCCGCCACCCACGCGCCGTCCGTGCCGCGCACCCCGTAAAAAACCGACTCGGTGGCCGACGCCACGTCCTGGGCCGTTCGGCGCAGGGGCGCAAAATCCTCGGCGCCCAGCAAGCCAGCCTCAACCGTGTAAGCCCGGCGCATCAACGCGGCCAACGCCTCGGCTTCTTCCACCTGCCCGTGCTCTACGATGCTGACGTCATACCCCATATGCCCCCCCCCACCCAGCGCATTCACCACCGCCCCTCCAAAGAGACCCGCTCCAGGTCCTCAACAAGCTCGCCGTCTTCACCGCGCTCAAAGCGGGCCACAAACTCCCACATTCGGGCAAAGGGCAGCGCGTCCCCTCGGAACGCCGACGCTTCGTGCGCGCCTCCATCAACCACCACCGCCTCAACCAGGGCCGCGTGATCATCAAAGCGCACCTGGCGGACTGTCGCAAACGACCCCAACGTGCTCTCCGAAACACTCGGCGTCGCACCAAGCGCAGTCCCATTGCGCGCCACCCACAGCGACACCGCGTCCTCGTGCGATACCACCGCGCCCAACTCCGGAGAATAGATGTTCGCCCGCTGCCCGGCCTCACCATAAAGCATCCGGCCATCGCCATCGAGCACCGGCGAGTCACACGGATAGCGGTCGCAGTTGGGCGTCTCAATGCCACGACCCACCATATAAAAAACCGACAACGACAGACGTCCCTCATCCAAACAGCGTTCTCGCCCCTGCGCCCCATCGACCAACGTCGCGGGCAAAGATGCAACGCCGATGGCGACAGCAGACACCTTTGAGAGCACGGGGTAACGCTCAGAGCCAACGTGGCACGCCACGCGCTGCGCCATCATGCCCCCGTTGGACGTGCCTGCGACATAAACACGGGTGGGATCAATCGAGTCTGCGCGCTCCTGCAACAAGACCTCAATGATGTGGGCCACAAAACCCACGTCGTCGCGGTGCTGCGCCTCTCCTCCCCAACCCGGAGAAGGCACGCGGCCGTCCTCCCAGTGGCGCCCCCTAGCCGCCCCATCGTCAAGCAACCCATCGGCCAGGACCAGGACGAAGGGCTGCTGGCTCTCCACAAATTGCGCTGGCGGGGTGCACGCCTGGCCGGTTTGGACATCGGCGTAGCCATCGGGGTGGGTGTAGACGCAATCAGAAGTGTTGGGACGCCAGGCGGTGCGCCGACCGTCGGCGTACTCATCAAAGGGGCGTTGCAATTGCTCCAAGCCCTCGGAAAATCCCCCGTGGAGGTAGATGAACAACGGCACGCGCCCCTGCGCTCGGGTCGGCGTGTAGACGTGGAAGCTGCGCTCCAGCGTGTTGCCCCCAAAGGTCTCCTGGCTTTGATAGGTCTCCAGCTCCCCCAACTCCGCCTCGGGCCAGAACCGGTTGCAAAACGCCGCAGCTCGGTCGCACTGGGCCTCCTGGCTCCCCATCCACTCAAAGGCCGACGCTGGCCCATCGCTCACCGCGTCTTGCCCATCGACGGCATCGGGAAGATCAGGAGTGTCGCCCATCGCATCTTCGACACCATCGCCCGAGTCCTCGGGTGGGTCTGGCGCATCTTCCTGGCCGGTCCCAGCGTCCACCGGCGAGTTTTGCGGCACCGAATTGCCCTGCGAACCATCGCACCCAGCGGCCACACCACACAACACCAGACACCAAACCCCAACATACGCTCTCATACCCATCGCGCTCGGCCCCTTTACACCATCCAAAGTGGTCAACAAGACAGAAAGTCTGCCAGGAGGACCGGGCACCGAGTCCAGATGTTAAGCATCGGGGTCAAAATCGCCGCATCGGGCCACATGTCACGGGTTCGAGACCCAGCCAGAAGGCGCAGCACACAAGCACGCGCTCACATCCGCGCCAACTCGGCCATGGTCTCCTCCAATTTGTCCTTGTAAACCACAAACGCGGCGGGCTCAGGCACCAAACGCAGCCCCAACGCCAGCGCAATACCCACCCCAAAGCCCACCAGATGGGCGATGTGGGCCACGTTGACCTGCGCCAACCACCCAAGGCCGGTGTAAATCACCACCAGGAGCGGCAAAAGCACCCACTGGGGCACCGTCACCGGCATGCCTGCCAGGAAAATGGCGCGCTTCATCCTGGGCATCAACACCAAGGACGCGCCCATCAGGCCATAAACCGCCGCGCTGATGCCCACGATCGGCGTCTCGGGCGCCGTGCTGAGGAAAACCTCCCCAACCCCGGCCCCCACAACCGTCGCGCCCACCACAAAGAGGGTCAACATCCGGCCCAAACGCAAATCAACCGCGATTCCAAAGGCCAAAATCCCCACTGCGTTGAGCAACACATGGAGCCAGTCGCCGTGCGCCAGCCCATAGGCGAACAATGAGCCCAGTCCTTGACCGTCTTGGACCCTTTTGGGCACCAATGCCATTGAATCCAACATGAGTTCAAACGGCACGACCGCAAAAATCAGGACGATGAGCGCCGCGACAAGGACCGGCGCCCCCGTCCACATCCGGTTTCGGAGGTTGATCGCCTCGCGCGTCATGGCCTCCTCAAGCTCAAAGACCGCAGGCGGCTGCTTTCGGCGCAAAAACCGGTCTACAGGTGCCATGGTGACCATCGCCACAGCCCCCATGATCAAATCCGCGGCCTGCAAAAGCTCCGGCACCGCCATGCCAATGGGGATCAACGCAATGAGGCCGATGATAAACCCAATGCCGAGCGCCTTCAGACCCCGAGTCATCGCCCGCTGCTTGAAAAGATCCGCCAGAAAGTGCCGGTCCGAGCCATTCTCAAGGTCCAGCAGCTCATCGCCGCAGTGCGGGCAGGCGTCGGGGACGCTCTTGGGGTCTATGTCTGGCAAAAAACCGCACTCAGAACAGGCAAAACGCACATCGCTCATTCCATTCCCCCCACGCGTCGTCCCCAAATGCCAACCGTCTCACCCATACGGACGGACCCAGCAGCGCCTTCTTGCAGCGTCAGGCGCCACCAAAACCGTTCTCTGCCATCCAGCGGCGCACAAAATCAGCAAAGTTGTCATGGGGCGCGTGCTCCAGCGCCAGCTCAAGCAGCTCCGGCACGTTGTCGCGCTCTAAGACCCTGGCCGCCATCGCCGCATCAAAGTGCCGCTGCTGACGGATCATCTCGTCGTAAATGTCTTCCATGGTCGAAAAGCGCACCAACCACTTCAAAGCGTGGGCCTCAAAGGCCGCAGCGAAGTCCCGGGCCACTGGCCCCATCGCCACACCGCGCTCAATCTTCCACCAATGGTCGTCTCCTGTGTGCAGACGCCCCAACCGGATGCTCGGCTCACAGTGGCCGGGCGACAACGCCGTCAATGCAGGCGGCGTCCGGCCGTGGCGCGCCTCGTAAAACGCCGGATGAAAGACCCCCAGGTTGACCGCAAACGTCGCCCGCTCCCAATCGGTGTAGCGGTTGAACTGCACGTGCACCAACTGGGTGACGTCGCCGTGCCCACGCGACCACTTCATCGCCCGCTTGCGAAAACCCGCCGCCTTCAGCGGCCCCTTCATCACACCCGTCACCATCGCCTTGGCTTCATCACGCGCATGAAAACTCATAGACAACCGTCCCACTCCTGACGCCACCGCGCCACGCGCTGCGGCTCAAAGGCCTCCAGCACCGTCAAATAATGCTCCAACGACAACAACATCGGCTTCGCCCCCGGAATCGGCGTCACCTCACTGCCCACCCACTCGTAACCATCCCCTGTCTGCGACGAGTTCTCCCTGGCCAGCGCCTCCCAACGCACCCCCTCGCTCTCGATCGTCATCCCCCCCCCCCCCCCCCCCCCGCCCCGGCCCCCCTCGTCCGGACAAATCCAAAGCGGCCGCCCCCCCCCGTTGTAAGGGCTTGGCAA
>CAKZKQ010000398.1 GCA_937123825.1 uncultured Pseudomonadota bacterium | reverse complement strand
GAGCACCGTTTAAAATGAGCCAGCCAGGACGGCTATCACAGCCCATTTCATCGTCGTCGATGCTCGACGGGTCAAAGACCCGCCTGCGCTCTCCTCCTCGAACTGAACTGTGATTTCTCGTCCTTGCAAGGCTCATTTTAAACGGTGCTCGGTCTGGAGTGCGCAAGGTGTGGATGGATGGTGCCCTTGTCCAGTCCTGTTGACGATAAACGGTGTGTGTTCACGTTTATTTGCGTTTGCATGGGCTGATTTTTGGACGGCGCGGCGGTGTTTTTTGGGAGCACTGCACGGCGAGCGAGGGGTGACGGGATGGGTTGGGGTTGGTGGACGAGGGCGGCGATGGTGGCTGTGGTCTGCGCTGCGGCGGCGTGGGTGTTGGTGCCGTCGGCGTTGGGATGGGCCTTTGAGCCCGGCCAACGTTATCCGAAGTGGGCACAGGCCTTGGAGCAGGTCCGCGGGTTTGATTGCCCACTGCATCTGGCGGCGCAGGTGCATCCACAGGGCGGGGCGCGCCTGGGCTATGGGATGGATGCGCACGCCGTGGTGCGGCATCGGCTTTTGGTGTTGGGCGATGATCTGGCCCAGCGGCTTGAGCGCGAAGATCCCGGTTTGGAGATTGGAGCGGCGGTGGAGTCAGAGCGTCTGGTGCTGAGCTTTGAGCGCGGTCAAGCAGAGGACGTGGTGGCCAGCGACTGGCTGCGGCGATTTGTGGATTTGCGTCTGGTGGAGCGCAGTCGGGCGCAGATGGTCTTTGAGCTTCGTCCAGAGGCGGCGCGTGTGGCCAAGGAGAGGGCCCTGCGCCATTTGGAAGACGCGTTGGTCAGCCGTTTGGATGCCGCAGGGATTTGGGAATACAAGGTGGAGCGTTTGGGAGGGGATGTGATCCAGGCCGAGATTTTTGGTTGCGCGCCCAGGTGGTTGGACGTGTGCAACTAGAAGCTGCCGTCAGCCTTTTTTGATGGTGGCCTTGACGTCGATTTCAATCATGCCCGCGCCGCTCGGGACGGCAGCGCCGTCTTCGAGGTGGACCTTACCGGTGACAAAGAAGGCCAGGTGAAGCTCCTTGAGCTGGGTGATGAGGGCTTCCTTGGCCAACGGATCGACTTCCAGCGTGGTGGTGGCCAGTGGGACCCCGGCGGGGATGACGGGGATGACGGCCAGCTCGACCACCTGTGGGTCTTCGATGGTTTGCGCCGAGAGCGGCCCGACGTAGACGCGCACTTCGGTCAGCATGGCCGTCATGGCGTTCTCGGGCACGCGGTAGGACAGGTCGTGCAGCTCGATGCCCCCGAAGGTGTTCATGAGGTTTGAGTCGACGTCGTCGCTCAAGTCCATCTCATTGCGCCGCACGATGTCCATGGTGTTGCCCACCATATCGGTGGGCACCTGAAAGTCTTCTCCAAAGTCTTCGTTGAGGTCCACGCGTTCAAAGAGCGTCACGTCCAGGTCCACAAAGCTGCCGCAAGCGGCCGTTACGGTCAGCAACGCCGCCCACGCGGCCACGCTCAGCGTGCGCCAGGGCAGGGGAATGGGGTTGTGTTGTTGCTGGGAGCGCATCGATGGTGATCTCCTTGGTCTATGGCGGGCCCCGGACCAGCATGCGGCTTCTTGCGCCGGTCTGAGGTGTGCATCGGATGGGTTGGGTGGAGGCTTGAGGGCAAAATGGTCCACCTCGCGCCTGTTGTTGATGAGTGCGGTGTCACAATGGCATTGAGGCACATTGCAGATTGACAGTGGGGCGCTCAAAGTCATAGGATCGTCAGGGCTGAACGTTGTCAGGATCACCGTTGTCATTTTTGGGTGTTTCGTCTTATGGGCCGATGCTTATAAAAGTCGAACGAGCGGGGAGCGATCGCAGTCTCACCACACAGCGTGTTTGAGCTTTATGAAACACCCATCAATCACAACATGGTTTTCTGAGCGCTCGCCACGGGCGGACTCCACAAACATCTCATCAGCCTGCACATGACCTCAGAGAAGGGCTCGGGAAAGGACTACACAGGGGCTCACCAGCTCACTGGACAACACAGCGGCGCAGAAGGCGGCAAACAACGCCGAACGCCGTTCTCAGAGTTGTTGCGTCGGGCCATGGCTGCTCGCCTCACCGGACGGCTGGAGCTTCGGGACGGACGCACCCGACGTCGGATTGTGTTTTTACGCGGCTTGCCAGTGCGCGCATCGAGCAACCTCGTGCGCGAACACATGTTGCGGTTTTTGCTGCGCGAGCAGATCATCGAGCAGCCCGTCTACAACGAACACCTCAGCCGCGTCTACGAAGGCCGCTGGGAGCGCGGGACAGCGCTGTTGGACGCTGGTGTGTTGGACGCCTCCAGGTTGCGCACGCTCGAAACCCAGCTCTCCAACGAGATCATGCTGGCCTGTTTTGGTTGGACGCGGACCTCATTCCGCTTTCACACCCTGCCCGATGATCACACCGATCTCTTTGGGCCGCTGGCGCTCGATCCGTTCATGCTCTACGCCCGGTGGTTGGACGAAGAGGTGTCGGTGCGCCGGATCCGACGCCAGATTCGCCGCCTCCACGAGCGCCACGTGCGTTTGTCCCACATTGGCGCCGAACAACACGAACAACTCGAACGCCTGTTGGTGCATCACCCCACGCTGCGCACCGCCATTGAAGAAAGCTGGCAGGTCCAGCGCTTGCTGGGTCAACTCGACTCCGACGCCGATGTGGTCTCCAGGACCATCCTGACCCTCTACCATCTGGGGGCCGTGGAGCTGCTGCGATCGCTGGACGAGATGGCGCTCTTTGAGCCGCTCGACACCGCTTCCAGCGACGATGAAGAGGTCATGTCGTTGGACCCGGTCTACTCCATGGCCGGCGGCGATGAGGTCCCAAGTCCCTTCCCTGTGACCAACCATCAGGATCTGGGCACGCTGCGCAGGTTGGTGGACGCAGAGATGGTCCGCCTTGAAGGGGCGTGCACGCCGCACGAGGTCCTGGGGATTTTGCCGGCGGCCACCACCCGAGAGATCCAGGACGCCCATGGGCGCTTGATGCGCTTCTACGATCCCGAAAACTTCGTCGGGGCTTCAGAAGACGGGATGTTGATGCGGCAGATCCTTCACATCCGCACCAAAGCCGTCGAAGCCTTTGACGCGCTTAAAACCCCCGAAGTCCACTCCAGCGGCAGCTTCCCCGCGTTGGTCTCGGCCTCGGTCTCCACCGATGGCTTCACCACCGCCCCGCTGACCATGGATCAAGACGATCAGTGGCGTCTGGCGCGGATCCTCTTTGAGGACGGGATGGTCTATCTCAAGCTCGGCGAGCACCGCGAGGCGCTGTCTCACTTCAGGCACGCCTATCGTCGAGCGCCCGATGACCCCAGGATCCTGGCTTATCTGGGGTGGTCCATCTACCTGGAGTCACCCGGAGACGGCAGCGGCCGGGAAGAGGGCATGAGGATGCTGATCAGCGCCTCGCGGATGCGCCCTGACGAAGACGAAATCTATGTCTTGCTCGGCCACGTCCATTGCCGCAACGGCCAGCCGCGCCGTGGCGCCGAGATGTACCAGAAAGCCCTGCTCATCAACCCCGACAATGAAGACGCCCAGCGCGCCTTGGAGTCGGGCTGAGCGCTTTGCCCTCCACACCCCATCAAAATCCGTGTCCGTTTTCTCTGTGCATGTGCTTGTGGGGCTGTGATGGCTTGAGGTTCAAGCGTTTTTGGGGGTGCGGCGCCGAACCAAGACAAGGGCCACGAGCGCGAAGATGATGGGCAACCACGGTTTGGGGGCTGTGCGCTGGCCGATGGCGCAGCCAACGCCTTCGAGCGTGCCTTGGTCCATGCCGTCGAGGGTCCAGGTGACCGTTGAGGCGGGATCGCAGTCAATGCGTCCGTCGTAGGTGATGATGGCCTCCTGGGTGTCGGTGGTGAATGTGGTGCTGCCTTCGAGCGCCTCGCTTTGGCAAATGTCGCTGTTGGTGTGTTCGTTTTGTGTGGACACCATGGCGATCCCTTCGTGTTCATCGTCGCGCATGGCGACCAGCGCCTGGCTGTTGTAGACGCTGGTGTTGGTTTGTTGGGTCATGCCATCGCGTTCGATTTCCTCTTGTTGGTCCTGCGACGAGAACTGGCCAGAGAAGGCCAGGGTGAACCGTGAAGGGAGGCAGTCCTCTTGTGGATCGGCGCCCTCTTGTTGGTATGTGATGGTGGGTTCGAAGGTGGCGCCGCTGGGTCCGGGCACAATGTCCAACACCCCATTGAGGCGGTAGTCAGAGATGGCGTCCAGGCAGCCATCGACTGGCCTGCGCACACCAAAGTCGTCGTAAACGTAGCGGATGGAGCCAAACGCGCCGGTCACGGGCAGCCACGAGCCAGACCACTGGGCACCGGTGAAGTCTGTGCACCCTCCGACAAGGCCCAGCGGGCTGGCTTCGTTGCCGTTTTCGTCGAGTCCTTCGGTTTGTGGGCAGTCAGGCAGGCCGTCGTTGCCCATCTCGGTCCACAGCGTCTTGAGCGTCTCCCATTCCAACCTTGGTGTCAGCGAGGCCAGCATGAGGTTGGGGGCGCTGAAGCCCGCCCAGGCCTCCATGGCCTCGGGCGTGTCAAACCGTGCTTCATCCAAGCCTTCGGCGACGGCGTCAAAGGCCTCCTGGGCCCGCGCCATGTCAGGATCGTCGCCTGGGCCGTTGTTGCCAGAATCGTTGTTTGGGCTGTTGTTGTCGTTGTTGTCGTCGTTGTTGTTGGGGCTGTTGTTCAGATCGTTGTTGTCGTCATTGTTGTCATTGTTGATGTCGTTGTTTGGACCGTCGTTGTCGTCATTGTTGTCGTCGTTGTTGTCTGCATTGTTGGTGGCGTTGTTGACGGCGTTGTTTTGATTGTCGTTGGGATTGTTGGTGTAGCCTTGGGTGTCGTCCCCACAAGCGCACAGGGATGCGGTGATGATGATGAGTGCAAGGATGTTGGGGCAATGTCTGGTGTTCATCTCTACCATTTGGATCTTGTGAAAGGTTGTGCTCAGTGGACCTGGGGTCCGGGTGACTGAGGCTTTCAATTGGGCAAGATGCGGGCCAGTCTGAGGTTTGGCGCCATCAAATGCGGGGTTTGCCGGGCCATGATGGTGCTGATGCTGGAGTGTGGTGAGCGCGTTGATGTCGGGGTTGGTGGGGTGGTGAATGTGGGCAGCGGCGGTGGGGCAATAAAATGCTCGCCGGGGCTGTCGGGCTGGGGGCTATGGCGGTTTTAGGGCTGCGCAGGGGTGGGCAAACAGCGCCTGCATTGGGGTAAAGGCTGTCCGGTTGGGGCCCAGAATGTGTTCCAGCGGGTGAAATGAGCGTCAGGGGGTGATGCGCAGCTTCAGGAGCTTGCCTTCGCGGCTGAGTTCGGCCTCGATGGCGCTTTGTCGGCGTCGCAACTCAATGAGGGTGTCGCCTCGGGACAGGCCTGCCCGCTCTGCGGGGGTGTCGACCTCTACAGACTCCACCACGACGCGGTTGCCGTCGCGCCACAGGGTGACGCCGACTTCGGTCAGCGGCTCTTCCCAGCGCTCGATGTCGATGGCCGTGCCGCTGAGTTCTATGACGACCTCGTCGGTGGGTTCGGTGCCTTCTTCCAGTTCTCCCTGACCGCGACCGTGGGCGGGGTGGACGGCGTGGAGCGTGGCGGCGTCTTCATAGGGCAGCTCGACGGCAAAGCGCCCGCGCTCATCGGTGATGGTTTCGACCGTGTCGCGTCCTTTGGCCTTGACCCGGACGCGTGTGGACGGCACTGGCGCGCCGTATTGGTCAATCACGCCGCCGGACACCGCGCGTGCCAGCGGCAGCTCGACCTCCAATTCAAGCGGTTGGCCCTCGATCCGCAGCCGCTGGGCCACGCGGCGGTAGCCTTCAAGTTCGACCACCAGATCGTAGCCCGCCACGGGCAGCGCCTCAAAGACCGCCAGGCCGTCCGCGTCGCTGCGCAGCACCATGCGCTGGAGCTTGACCAACCAGCGAGGCCAGAGCGGATCGCGTGGGGGGACCAGGGTCAGGCGAGCATCCTGAACGGGCTCTGCGTCGAGCGCTTGGAGGGTGGTGATCAGCAGGTCGTGGCCGCGCGGGAGGTTGATCTCCACCTCTTCTTCGGATTCGGGCGTCATCTTCACCCAGCGCCTTGCGGCGCCACTGTCACCAGGGGGGATGACTTCGACCCAGAAGTCTTCTTTGGGACAGCCTTCCAGTGCAAAGCGCCCGTCTGGGTCGGAGACACCCATGCACACATCCACGCGTCTGGCGGGTTGACCCGGGGCAGGCTGGTGCCACAGCCGTACCCCCGACAGGCCGACCTGTCCTTCGAGTGACACTCGGCCTTGGATCAGGTCTCCCGGGCGCTCCAGGCGGATTTCGACCGCTGTGGCGTTGTCCTCGACCAGATCCAGGGTCAACGTGGTGTCCAGATAGCCCTGGGCGGTGGTGGTCAGGGCGATGTTGCGGGGGAGATCTTCGATGACAAAGCGCCCTTCGGGGTCGGTGACCACCATGCGCCTGCGAAGCCGCTCCATGCCGGGCAGGGCCGAACTTGTCTGTCCTTCTTCAACCGAGACCGACACGCGCACTTGCGCCAGCCCCACGGGTTCTTCTTCGGGGCCCAGCACGCGCCCTTCGAGTTTGTAGCCCTGGGCCATTTCCAGCCGGACGCCGCCCATGGTGCCGTTGTGTTGGAGCGTAAACGGCCCGGCAAAGGCGGGGACAAAGCCCTCACGGCGCGCTTCAATGATGACCGAGCCGGGGGGCAGCCCGATGATCTCAAAGCGGCCGTTTTCGTCGCTGTAGAAGCCAAAAGAGCCTTCAAAGCCCGGTGCGCCGCCGCCCGAGGCGCCCGCCGCGAAAGTGGGGTCGCGCTGGTGCAACCACTGCTGGCCGCCTTCGGTGGTGACGTGGGCGATGAGCTGCACCATTTCCAGCGCCGAGCCCACCTTGTTGGTCACCATCCCCGAGAGCGTCGCCGCCTTTTGGAGGCGAGCCTGAACCGACTCGACCTGACCGCTTTCGCTCAGGTCCAACTCCGGATGGATGGGCAGATATCCAGGGGCGTTGATGGTCAATCGGTGGCGCCCTCTGGGCAAACCGTAGAGCGTCACCTGCCCCTGTCCGTTGCTCCAGTCCGAAATGCTCAGGACATGCACCACGTCCTCGGCCAGCGTCACCAGTGCGCCTGCCAACGGCGAGTCGTCCTGGGCGTCGAGGACCTGTATTTGTGCGGTGACGGCGGGGGCCAGCTCAATGTCGATGGGCACTGCGGTGGCCAGACCGTCGTGCATCAAAACAGTCTGCGCCCCATGAGAGACGCCCCCATCGCCCTGGTGCCTGACCATGATCTGGTATTCTCCAGGGGGCAGCGGGGTGGTGGTAAAGGTGCCGTCAGGGCCGGTCGAGAAGGTTTTTTGTGGCCAGACCCCCGCGGCAGCCACGCGAACCCGCGCATTGGGGATGG
>CAKZKQ010000397.1 GCA_937123825.1 uncultured Pseudomonadota bacterium | reverse complement strand
TGACCCAAACATCCTGGGTCACCCAACAAAGCCACCTGCCACAAATCAAGCGCGTTCTCACAGCAAAGCCCAACCCCCAGCGACGTGACCCCGCCAGTGAGCGCTACGATCGCCTGACCCAAACTGCCTGGGTCTTCCAACAAAGCCACCTGCCACAAATCAAGCGCGTTCCCACAGCAAAGCTGCCCGTCTCAAATCAACCACCAGCCTCACAACAAAGTCATCTGCGGGGTTAATTACGTTCCCTCTTTGCGAAGCCACCTGCTGGAATCAAGCGCCAGCCTCACAACAAAGTCATCTGAGGGTTAAATTGCGTTTACCCAACAAAGTCGCCATCTCGAATCAACCGCTGTTCTTGTTGCGAGGTCTGCGGTTGCAAATGGAGTGGGGTTGAGGAGGGAGGTGGTAGAAGGTTATTGGATTTTGGCTTCGAGGGCTTTGATGAGGGTTTGGTGGGCTTCTTCGTAGCGCTCTTTGATGTTGTCGATGGTGGGGTCGTCTTCGGCCAGGTAGGGGCGTTTGATGGTGAGCGTGGTTTGGAGGGCTTGTTGCTGCGCTTTGAGGTTTTCGAGGCGCGCTTTGATGGCCTTTTGGGCGTGGCGAGGGGGCTTGGGGGTGGCTTGGAGGCGTGCTTCCTCTTGTTCGATGGCGTCTTTGAGGGTGTCCTGGGCGTCTTGGGCGGTTTGGAGCAGGTTGCGCAGGTGGGTGCGGTGGCCTGGGGCCAGGACGTGGGCGTAGGCGCTGGCCCAGGTGACGGCGTTGATGTGTTCGCGCAGTGGTTTGAGGTTGCGCTTGCCGACGGTTTGGGTTTGCTGGTCGAGCAGGAGGTGGGCGTCATGGCGAGCTTCGAGGTTGGCGTCCATGGCTTTGCTCATGCCTTCGTCGAGGGCGTATCGGATGGCTCCGGCGGCTTCAAGCTCGCATTGGCAGCTTTTTTTGCGGGCGGCGGCCTGAACGTTGGCGTTGAGGCGGCGGACCAGATCTTTGTCGTGGGCTTGGTAGAAGCGCTCGATTTGGGCGCGCTCTTCGTAGAGGGCCACGATGTCGCCTCGACGGCCAGCTTCGTCGGAGAGATCCATCAGACGCGCGGCGACCTCCCAGGGGTTTTCCGAGAGCGCTTTGGGGTAGGTCTCAAAGGCTTTGAGGGTGTCTTCGAAGCGGGTTTTGTCCTGTTCCCAGGCGGCGGTGGCGGTGTCGATGTCCTGAGCCAGGGATAGGGCGTAGGCGGTGGAGCCTTCGGGGGCTTTGAGGTCGGGGCGGCCTTGGCCGCCGCCGCTGACGCAGGCTGTGGCCATTGTGAGGCTCGCAATGAGGGCAATCAGATATCGCCGCTGGTGCACCATGTCAGACTCCGTCGCCGGGCGTTCGCCTGGGGCTCGCCGTTGCTGTCACATTCTGGGTTGAAACCGACTTTGGTTCTCCCACAATCGGGCGATTTGGACAACTGCGCCTGACGAGCGGGTTGGGCTGGGGGGTGCGATGGCATACTGTGGTTTGTGTGGTGAACAAGCGCAGCGCAAGGTGCGTTGTGTGGCCGGTTGTGTGCAAAGAAGGGCGCAGCGGTGTGCTGGGAGGTGTTATGAACAAGCAGTGGCAGTGGTGGTGGGTTGCGGCGGCGCTGGGGTGTGTGTTGGCGGCTTGTGGTGCAGGGGCCTCTGAACCTTCAAAGGTGACGCTCGAAGATGCCAGCCGGACTCGGATGCAGCTTGACCGCTTGCAAGGCAAGTGGGTGCTGTGGAGGCACAACGAGCGAGAGCCGTTGGCGGTCCTGGAGGTGGTTGGGCAGGCGGTGGGGTTGGTGCCGCTGGCGCCTGCGGGCTTGGAGATCGAGCGTGAGCCGCGCGGGTCTTATGTGACCAGTGATGGTCCGACGCTGAGCTTTAAGGACGCCGACGGCGCACCTTTCTTTGTGCACATTCACTCCAACACCGAGGCCACGGTGTGGCACTCCAAGTCCCGCGATATTTTTGACATGCGCCGCGTGGTTGGGCCTCAAACACCACTTCTGGGCACCTGGCAGGCGTGCGTGCCGCAGCGCTCTCGGGTGACCCGCATCCAGTTTGGGCCCGATGGCATGTTTTTTGACCCGCTCGATGAAGGGGACGACCGCCTTGCGTTTGAGCTGCTCTGGTTGGCCCCAAGCGCCAAGGGCATGCACGCGGTCTTGATGCCCAAAGAAGATGATGACGTCTATCTGGCCACGTTCATCCGCGCGGGCAGCGGGTTTTTGATGCGCGTGGAGTCCGATGAGGAGCTTGTGATGCTCTACAGCGAGGGCCAAAGGCCAGACTGGGCCGACTGCGAATGAGTTTTGCGCTGGGGCGCGGCGATTGGCCCAATGGATTTTGTGTGGGTTGAGCCGGTGGGCGGCGGTTGTGGGGTTTTGTTGTTCTTTGGTTGTTGATGTTGTTTTTATGTTGAAGTATTGTTTAGACATGTAGAGTGCCGAGCCATCATCAACGGAGAACCTGAGGAGAACCATGTCAGACAAGAAGGTGTTTGAGTACGAGGGTAAAGAAGCCAACGTGACTTGGGACGGGCGTTTGTGCATCCACGTGGGGGAGTGTGGCCGTTCTGAAGGCGAGCTTTTTGTGGGGGGCCGAAAGCCGTGGTGTCAGCCTGATTTGGCGCAGTCGGTGGAGGCTGTGGTGGAGGTGGTGCGCCGGTGTCCGACGGGGGCGCTGGTGGTCAGGCGCGCCGACGGCCAGCCCTCAGAAGAAGCCGAGCCTGTCAATCGTCTTGTGGTGGCCAACAATGGGCCGCTTTACCTCTCGGGTCAGTTGGAGGTCGATGGGGCGGCCGAGGATATGGAGGGCGTGAAGTTCCGAGCGGCGCTGTGCCGCTGCGGTCAGTCCAAGAACAAGCCCTTTTGCGACAACAGCCACGAGAAAGCCGGGTTTGTGGATCGCGGCGCGATCGGGCAAACCGGCGCCGAGTTGGAGTCCCAGGGCGGCCCGCTGAAGGTCAAACGGATCCCCAATGGCCCGCTGATCGTCACGGGCAACCTGACGATGGTCGCCGGCAGCGGCCGTGAGGCCTGGCAGGGCACGCGCGCGGCGCTGTGCCGCTGCGGCGCCTCCAAAAACAAGCCCTTTTGCGACGGCAGCCACACTGCCGCTGGCTTTGAGGCCGAGTGACCTCTCCTGACGCTGGTGGCCAATCCAGTGGCCACAAAGTGTGGCGTCCAGGCGGCCACTGCGCTTGCCACCTCCAACCCCTTTACATTGCTCAAACCCCATGATATCGCCTCCCACGTTCACGGCGGGTGCTGGCCCAGTTGTTGCTGATGGAGGGCTCCAGCGCCATTTGATGGCTGCGAACTTCGAAAGGAGCGTGTCATGTCCAGGGCAATGTGTGTGTGGATGCTGCCGTTGATGGTGTTGGCGGCGTGTGTGGCTGAGCCGACCCCCCAGGTCGAGCGCGCGCACAACGAAACCACCCCTCAGCTTGGTGTAGAGTCATCTGCTGCGGCGGTGCTCTCGGTGCCGTCGGCGCCGATGGCCCAAATCGCGACCCTTGACTTGACCCCAGCTCCCATCGGCCAGAGCGCCGCCGATGTGCTGGCCGCTGGGCACGCGCGCTGTGAAACCCTGGGGTGCGTCGTGGAGGTCATGTCTTTTGACTACACCACGCGCCACGGTCAGCGCACCCCCGACATCGACGAGGTCGTCGATTCCGTGCGGGTCCACCTTGGCCATCGCATCCCCCTCGACAACGAAGGCGCCTCCTCCTGGAAGCTCTTTGGTGGCGACATGGCTCGCCTCGACATGGACGACATCCTGAGCGTGGCCGCCGACCAGATGAAGTCCGATGATCTTGAGCTTGGCCGCGCCACCGCGCTCCATCTGCCCAAGAGCGACCAGGCGGTCTTCTCCACCGCGTACGTCGTGCACAGCCCCGAGCATCGGATCTTCTTTGTGGTCCTCGTTTCCGAGACCATGTAGCGATCAGACTCCTGCCAAACCCCCTTTTCATCCCATCATTGCTCTTTCCATGGCGTCCGGCATCGGGTTGAACCGCCCGTGGGCTTGGTGCATCATCGCCGCGTCTTGATCGCCTCTGTGTGTCAGGCCAGCCCGCGGCAAGCGCAGCGTCGCGGCCGCCGCCAGACATCACCCCATATTTCAGGAGCCGCCCCATGTCCCTCCAGCCCCCCTCATCCCCGCTCGCCATCGAAGTCCGAGACGCTTTTGAACCCCTCCAGGCCCATTTTGCCCAGGGGCTCAACCGACTCTCGGAGCTTTACGCCCAGGGCGCCACGATGGAGCCCGCCCGCTGGCTCCGTGATGAGGGACGCCACGGCGGCGGATGGCGTCTGGAGGCCACCGAGAACGGCCTGCTCAACCGCGCTTCGCTCAACATCTCCGTCATCCACTACGACGACATGCCCGACAAGCGCCTCTCTTCGGCCACGGCGCTGTCGTGCATCGTGCACCCAGCCCACCCCATGGCCCCCTCAATGCACATGCACCTGTCCTGGACCGAGCTGCGCGATGGGCGCGGCGGCTGGCGGATGATGGGGGACTTAAACCCCTCCAACCCTGTCGAGGCCGACAAGGCGCGCTTCATCGAAGCCATGAAGGAGGCCCTTCAAAGTGCCCCAGAAGGCACCTTGGAGCAGGCCCTGGAGCAGGGCGACAAGTACTTTGCCATTCCTGCCCTCGATCGCCATCGTGGTGTGGCCCACGCCTACCTTGAGCAGTGGAACTCAGGGGATTTTCAGGCGGACAAGGCCATGGTGCTTGGTTTTGGCAGGAAAGTGGTCGACACCTACCTGGAATTGGTTGAAGGCGCGCTCAAAACCGGTCAAGCGCCGACCGAAGCGCAGCGCGCCGCCCAACTCAACTACCACTCCGTCTACCTCTTGCAGGTCCTGACCATGGATCGCGGCACCAGCTCGGGCTTGTTGGTGCACAATCAGAACGACGTGGGGATCATGGGCTCGCTGCCCAACCGCGTGGACCGGGAGCAGCTCTTGTCCTGGGCGCCGCGCCTTCCCAAGCCCCAGGACCAACTCCTTAAAGAGATCGTGGCGACCTTGCCCGAGGGTTCCCCCAGCGTTCTGGACCCGCAGGTGCGCGGTTCGCTGGCCGAAGTGGTGCGCCAGCACTACCGCGCCAACCCTCAGGCGCTGACCCTCCAGGCCAGGGGCGACGTCTTGCCTCCCACGGTCGCCAACCACGGCAAGCGGTGACGCAAAGTTGTGTTCCCCACAAGGCTGCTGGTAATACCAAACCCCAGAAATCCGACTCTCTTTGGGACGTCCCTTCGCGACGGGTTTGTGACGGCCCTGATGGCCCCAGGAACCACGTGACTCGCTTGCGGTAGCGCTGCTACAGCTGCGCTCGTCCCGAGGCTCCTGGACCTCATCATTGCTCGCCCCAAACCCGTCGCTTTCTCTTATTTTCTCTTTGAATGGCTTGGGTTTGCGTGGGCCTGAGACGGCTTGACGGTCTTTGGCGTATCGCTGAGTGTTTCGGTCCATGCCATCCGTTATTGCTTGCCCCAAAGCAAGCCTTTTTTCTGGGGTTTGGTATAAGACTCCTTGCAGGTCTTCTGGCTTCTTCCAGATTGTGTGCATTCTGGTATCCTCCTGACGTTGGCGACATGGGTGTTGTCGATGTGGGTGGGTCGTTGTGTGTGTGGCCCTAACATCGTGGGGATGGCATGGTTCCGGTTCGCTGGGTGACGCTGCTGCTGATGGGCAGCGGTTTGTGTGCGTTGATTTATCAGACCGTCTGGCTCAGGGAGCTGCGCCTGATTTTTGGGGCCTCCACGCCGTCATCGGCGGCGGTTCTGGGGATTTTTATGGGCGGGTTGGGCTTTGGCGGTCTGATCTTGGGTCGTCGGGCCTCGCAGTGGAAGCGTCCGCTGGAAGCCTACGGCAACCTTGAGCTGCTCATCGCCATCCTGGTGGCCATCTCCCCGCTCTTCATCGAGGTCGCCCGCTGGGTTTATCTGGCCATGGGCGGCAGCGCGGCGATGGGCCCGGTGCCTGCGACCCTTTTCCGGCTGGTGCTCTCCACGTTGGTCCTGGGTCCGTCGGTCTTTTTGATGGGCGGCACGCTCCCGGCCGCCGCCCGCGCCGTCACCAGCCAAGCAGACGAGGGCCGCCTGGCGCTGGCCGCGCTCTACGGACTCAACACGATCGGCGCCGTCCTGGGGGTCTTTAGCGGGACCTTTTTCCTTTTTGAGGTCCTGGGCTTTCGCACGACCCTCTGGGCCGCTTGTTTGATCAACATCCTGGTGGCGTTGGCCGCCCGCGCCCTGTCCAAGCAATACAAAGAAGACATTGAGCCCGATCCGCCTCAGGCCGAAGACGCCAAAGGGGCCGCGTCCAGGCGCTGGTTGATGTTGGCGGCGGCCTTTGTGACCGGTTTTGTCTTTTTGCTGGCCGAGTTGGTCTGGTATCGCCTCTCTTCGCCCATCCTGGGCGGCTCCACGTACACGTTTGGGGTGATTTTGGGGATGGCGCTGCTGGGCATTGGCGGCGGCGGGCTGCTCTATTCGCTGGTGGGCACGCGCGTGAAGGCCACCGGAGGGCAGTTTGCGCTGACGTGCACGCTCCAGGCGGTGTGTCTGGTGCTGCCCTTTGCCTGGGGCGACGGGCTGGCGGTGTTGGCCTCAAGCCTGCGCGACTGGGGGGCGACCTCTTTTTGGACGCTGGCGATGGGGTGGTGCGTGATGGCGGCGGTTTTGGTGTTGCCATCAGCCTTTGTGGCGGGCTACCAGTTCCCATTGATGATGGCGCTCAAGGGTCAGGGCGAGCGCAACGTGGCCACGGATGTGGGCGAGATTTATGCGGCCAACACGTTGGGCTCGATTGCGGGGTCTTTGCTGGGTGGGTTTGTGCTCATACCGGTCTTGGGGGCCGAGTTGTCGTGGTTGTTGTGCGGCGGGTTGTTGCTGATTCTGGGCGTGGCGTTTTTGGCGCGCTCGGCGCAGCAGGAGCCGCGCATGGTCCCGGCCTTTTTTGTCCTGGCGGGGCTCGCGGCGATGTGTTTTTGGAGCCACGGCCCCAGCGCCATGTGGCGGCACACCTCGGTGGGGGCAGGGCGCGAAAAGCTCACCCACGCCAGCCGCAACGAGGCCATCGCCCACCGCAACGCCCTCAACCGCCGCGTCATGGAGCAGCACGAGGGGCGCGAAAGCTCGCTGGCCTTTGTGCGCGCGTCGTCTTTGGCCGTGCTGGTCAACGGTAAGAGCGACGGTGACGCCGTCGACGAAGCGGTCACGACTGTGGGCCTTGGTCTGGTGCCCGCCATCATCCACGGCAACCCCAAGACGGCCTACGTCATCGGTCTGGCCTCGGGGGTGACCGGCGGTTGGTTGGCCGAGGTGCCCGGCATGGAGCGCGTCGATGTGGCCGAGATCGAGCCCGACATGTTGCCCTTCGCCGATCTGGTCGCTGAGGCCAACTTCAACATCATGAAGCACCCCAAGGCCAACGTCTTGCTGGGCGACGGCCGCGAACTGCTCATCGCCACCGACGCCCGCTATGACTTGATCGTCTCGGAACCCTCCAACCCCTACCGCGCAGGCATCGCCAGCTTCTACACCCGCGAGTTCTACACAGAGTCGCTCGAGCGCCTCAACGAAGGCGGCATCTTTGCCCAATGGATCCAGGGCTACGAGGTCGATCCCGAGGCCATCGCCATGATCGCGCGGACCATGCACGAGGTCTTTGGCCACGTCTCGCTCTGGCAACTCCAGAGCGGCGATTTGCTCTTCCTGGGCACTCGCCATCCCCAACTGCTCGACCTCCAGGCACTCTCGCAGCGCGCCGCCCAGGAGCCCTACAAGACCTTCTTGGGGAGCATTGTGGGGGTTCGCGGTGCCGAGGGGCTGCTGAGCATGCACCTGGCCAACGAAGCGTTCCTGGAGCTTTTGGCCACCCAGGGCGGCGACATCAACACCGAAGACCTGCCGCTGCTGGAGTTTCTCTTTGCCCGCACCGTGGGCCGCAGCGTCGGCGTGCGCAACCTGGCCGTCGAAATCTTCCGCTCTGCGGCGGCGCGCGGCCTGCACCGTGCGCCCGTCAAAGGCCAGGCACCCAACTGGGACGAAGTGCGCCAACAGCGCCTGCGTCGGATGGTCCTGCCAGGGGAGGAGGGCGAACCAGTCGCGGCGTTCTGGAAGGCCTTCAACAGCCAGGACCATGCCGGAATGAGGCGCCACATCGCCCAGCAGCCGCCCGCCAAAGTGGACGATCCCAGGGGTCAGTTGGCCCTCTTTGACGCTCAAATCAGCGCCATCAAGACCCCCGAGCAGGTTCAGGCGGCGCTGGGCGCCATCGAGAAGCTTCCCAAGGGCGGCGCCGGTCGCAACGCCTCGTTGCTCAAGCTCCGCGTGGCGGTCGCCGCCGGTGACCCCGGTCTTGTGCGCGGCGCGCTGGAAGAGGTGGTCCAGAGCGCCCGGCGCGATCCCTGGCTCGACAGCGCCATCCTGGCTCAGGCGCTGCGCCAGTTGACCGCGCTCGACGACCCCCAACTGGCAGGATGGTTGGCCGCCCAGCTCCTTGAAAAGCCCTTTGCCTCCTACAACATGGAGCAATCTCGCCTTGAGACCGCCTACCGGCTCTTGACCAAGGCGGTCAGCCCCCAGGGCGTCCCCGACAAGCTCTGCGCCCCGTTCCTGATGGCCGAAGAGCCCTGGCCGCGCTGGGGCGAGCCCGAACTGCGCTTTAGAGCCGCCTGCTACCACCACTGGAACAAGCCCATGGCCCCTCAGGCCGTGGCCGATCTGGAGCGCTTCATCGACAACCGGACCCGGCGTCTGGAAGAGCTGCTCCCCCAGCCCGCGCCTCGCTGAACCCTCCCCGTCCCATCCCATCTGTAAAACCTTGTCCTACTGTCTTTGAGGCCGCCGATGGCCCTGGTGGTGGGCAGGTTTTTGCCGTGGTGTGTATAAACTGATTCGCGGGTCAGTGGGGTGTGGTGTCGCGACTGTTCAAAGCTTGTTTGGGACATGAAGGCCGAATAATACGGCGTTCGTGGATGGTTTTGTGTGCCTTCTTCGGGCATTTGAGAGGGTGTTGAAGGCACGGCACGCTCTTTGCCCAGGGCTGCGCTGGGTTCTGCGTTGGATGAAACCCTCCCCGCTGGCGAGCACCGCCGTGGGGGGGCATGTTTCAAAGTTTCCGGCATGAAAGGCGCCGGGCTTTGAAGGAGAACGCGGATGATTTTTCAGCAACGCAACGGCAAGAGGGGCATTGGGGGCCATGATCGGGACGAGAAGGCGTTTGGGACAAGGACAGGGCTGTGGTGTCTGGTCCTGGTTGGGTTATGGGGGGGGTTGATGCCGACCGTGGCCAGCGCCAACCAGGGTTCGGGCCGCATGGGGGCTTATGTCGGCGGGCAGCTTGGCACCAGCATGATGCTGGTGGGGCCGGGTGGGCAGTTTGATGTGCGCAACGCCGCCGAGCAAGACCGGCATCCCTCAAGCGGCATTGGCTTGCTTGGCAGCGCGCACCTTGGAGGCGCGCTGATCAACAACGATGAGCTGATGCTGGGGCTGCAGTTTGGCCCGTCGTTTTTGCCCGCGGGCAAGCACGGTGGGTTGGAGCCGTTGTTGGAGTTTATGCTCCTGGTCAACACCAAGAGGTACGGCATCGCTGGCCTTGGTTTTGATGTGCGCATTGGTGAAAACCAGAGCGAGGAGGGGGAACAGCCCAACGAGTTGGTTTTTTTCAAGGCCCAAACCATGTTTCCGTGGTCCTTCAGCGACGACTTTGATGCCTATCCGCTGGTGGGTGTGTCCATTGGCGGTGACAAGCAAAGCGGGTTTCGGACCTATGTCTTTATGGAGGTGCGTTTGGACTGGTGGATGCTCAAGAGCGGACGGAGCAAGCGCAAAACGCTCCCCAGCACCCCCATCAAGGCCGGAGGTGTCTGATTTGATTCTGATTTGATTCCAAAGCAAGTCTTGGGTCTGTTCCTGGCGTGCTCGGACTTGGTCATCCCTGCGCAGGTTTTGTCCATGGATGATGTCAGGCTTCGGCGCTGAGGTGGCTGGCGACGTCGGTTTGGTAAGCTCGCCAGGCTGGCAAGAGTCCCGCCAACGCCCCGGCCAGGGTGATGCCCAGCAGGAGCAGCGGTTCGCTGTGCAGGAGTTGGAAGGCGTTGGGAGAGAAGCCTGCGGCTTGTTGGACCTGGGGTGCGACGGCCGCTGTCAGGCCGTGGCCGAGCACAATGCCGCCCAGCGCTCCCATCGCAGCAAGCGCGGTGGCCTCACCCACAATGACGGCCATGATCCAGGTTCGTCCTGCTCCGATGGCGCGCAGGACGGCGATCTCTCGGCTGCGCTCGTTCATGGTGTTGTAGATGGCCACCATGATCGACATCACCCCAATGACCACCACCAGCAGCGCCACCCACAAAAAGAGCTGATCCACGCGCCCCACGATGCCCAGCAGGCGTCGGATTTCCCGTTCCACGCTGGTGACCTGGACATCGGTGCGTTTGTTGAGTGTGCCCAGGACCATGGCCTTGTGCATGCCGCCTTTGGGCATCAGGACCACAGCAGAGAGGCCTGGCGTGCGGGTGCCTGGGATGATCCCGTCGGCGTGGTCGGGGATCCGGTAGAAAGAGTCGATGTTGATGAGCACCAGCTTGTCCACCGGGGTGCCCGTGGGCTTGAGGATGCCCACGACGCTCCAGAGCGATTCGTGCTCGTGGGCTTCGTGGCCGCTGCCGGTCCCGTGGGTGGGCTCAATCAGGTCTCCAACGCGGATCCCCAGTCTTGCGGCGACCTCCGAGCCGACCACAGCCTCGCTGCGGTGGTCATGATCGTGGTCGTGGCCTTCGTGCGCGTCGTGTTTGCCCTCGACCATGGCCTCAAGGGCCTCTTTGAGGGATTGGGGATCGACGGTGAAGGGGCCGCCGTCGGCAAATTTTCCGGCGGTGTTCTTGGACTCGGGGTGGGGGAAGCGCGGGTCAAAGAAGGCCTCGGTGGTGGCGACCACGCGGTAGCCACGGAAGGCATCGCCAACGGCGTAGGGCACGGCCAGACGCGTCGAGGGATGGTCGGCGATCTCTTCGTAGACCGGCCAGGGCATCAACCCCGGGCTGCGATCAATGTGGGAGATGGCGTTGAGGACCAGTTGGAGGCCCGAACCAGGAGCGCCGACGACCAGCGAGTAGCCCTTGCCCGGTTCGAGGTAGTGGGTCTCAAGCTCGGCGCGCAGCAGGAGGATGGAGGTGACCAGCATGGCGCCCAGCGCTACGCTCAAGGCGGTCAGCGCCGAGGCCAGGCGTCTGGTGGCGATGTTGCGCAGGATCAGGGACCAGAGGTTCATCGGTTCACCTCTTCGAGCTTGAGGACGTCATCAAAAAGGTCCTGGACGCGGCGCTGGTGGGTGACCAGCAGGAGCGTGCTGCCGCGCTCGGCGCTCCACGAGGCACCCCCCGAACCCACCCAGGCCTCGGCGGGGAAGGATGTCTGTCGCAGCCGTTTATCGGCCGTATACGCACCCCTGGGGATCTCCAGGAGTGAGAGCGGGACGAAGACGCGGTACTCCCCAGTCTCCGTCTTCCGGACGGCGCCCCGCTTGTTCGGGTAGACTCCAGCATCCACCATCTGGTGGAAGAGCGGGGTGACCCCCCAGTCATCGCGCGACACGCGGCTTAGGTTCTCCGGGTAGACCGATACAATGATGT
>CAKZKQ010000396.1 GCA_937123825.1 uncultured Pseudomonadota bacterium | reverse complement strand
TCACAGCCCATTTCATCGTCGTCGATGCTCGACGAACCCCCGGTTCGTCTGTGCCCTCATCGATTGTAGAGACGCAAAAGGTCTAAGAGATGCCATTTTCCAATGACATCTCTTGAGAGTCACTGCCGTGACTCCAAGCCTTTCGGATCTCTCGACCTGAACTGCGATTTCTCGCCCTTGCAAGGCTCGTTTTAAACGGTACTCGGTCTGGCCCTTCTGAAATGGCCTCATTATCGCACTCGCCGGTCCCTCTGTGCGGGCCACCACCCCGTTCGACGCTCTTCCCTCTTTGCATCCAAAACAAGCTATAGATCCATCCAACCATTGGGTTGTGTGGCAGAGGTTTGCCTGTCGGCATGCTTCAGGCGCGTTGAAAAACTGCGCTTCATGGAGCACGAGGGCGTTTTTCTGCGTGGTTTGAGGCCGTGTTGGCGGTGTGGAAGCATTTTTGCGCCACTGATGGCGCAAAAATGATTTGACGAGAGGGTTGGCGAGACCTAGACTTTGGACAGCGAGGCAGTTTTGCGCCACCGATGGCGTAAAAGTTGTGTTAACCCCAAGAGTGACCCCACTCATGAACGCAAAACAAGACATCGACAATGAGGAGTTGGTGCGGCGCGTGATCTACGCGCTGGCCCGCGCCATCGTGAAGATGGCCGCAGCGTTCGATCTGTCGCTTAAGGATCTTTCGTCACTGGTGGAAATGGCCTACTTCCACGAGCTGCGCAGCCAGGGCAAGACTCTGCGCGAGACCAGCGAGGCGTTGGCGGTCAGCCAGCGCAAGTCGGTCCGCCTTGCCAAGCTGCTGCGTGAGAACTTCATCCAGCCCGAGCTGGAGCACAACCTGCCTCGACGCATCGAATTCATGCTTTGGTCCCAACCGATGAGCACCACGCGCCTGGCGCAGGTGCTCAAAGACGTGGACGCCGAGGCGGTCGAAGCGGCCGTGCAGGAGTTGCTGACGCAGCAGCGCGTGGAGCCGGTTCACAGCCGCAATGTGGTCAAGTACAAGCCAGCCAGCGCGCTGCGCAAGTTGCCGCACGACACCTGGATGCGCCGGATTGGCGCGCTGGGCAGCTTTGTGGACAACCTGGCAGACGCCACCTACGGTCGTTTCTTTGACCGCCAACCCAAGGCCTTTGCGCGCACGTTGAGCTTTGCGTTGCCCCCCGGGGCGCACGCCGAGCTTGAAACGTGGTACGAAGCCGAGGTTTTGGCCAAGGTCATTGAGTTGAGCGAAGCGGCCGACGAAAGTGAAGAACGACAAGATTTCCAGCTCTCGCTGTGCTGGGCGCCGTACGAATACCTTCGTTCCAAGGGAGATGATTCATGAAAGAGATGCGATGGATGTTGATCGGCGCGATGCTGATCGGAGCGCTCTCGGCCTGTGCGGATGACACCACGCAAGGATCGGGAGATGAGTTGTGCAGCGACGCCAACACGTTTGAAGTCGACGGTGCAGACTTCTGCATTGTCATTGAGGAAGGCTTCCTGGCCGACGACTGCCCCCCTGAGTTTCCCGAAGGCGAGGAGATCGAGGGCGTGGTGGTCTGCGGCGAAGAAGAAGCGCCTGACAACATCGAAGAGGAGCTGCGCGAGCGCGGCTACCTCGATGAAGAAGAAGAAAATGAGTGCCCTGACCCCGACGCACCCGGTGTGAGCTACATCAGCGATGATGTGGACGAGTGCAACCAGATCGATTTCCAGTGCGAGCCGGGCCAGGAAGGCTTCAGCAACGAGTGCGGCTGCGGTTGCCTGGGCGAGCCCGACGAAATCGAATGCCCCGACCCCAACGATCCTGAGGTGACCTACATCAGCGACGACGTCGGTGAGTGCGCCGCCATCAACTTCCAGTGCGAGCCGGGCCAGGAAGGCTTTAGCAACGAGTGCGGCTGCGGCTGCATCGGTGAGCCCGACGAAGAGGAGTGCCTCGACCCTGACGCGCCCGGTGTGAGTTACATCAGCGATGATGTGGACGAGTGCGCTCAGATCGACTTCCAGTGTGAAGAAGGCCAGGAGGCTTTCAGCAACGAGTGCGGCTGCGGCTGCATCGGCAACATGTTTGAATGCCCTGATCCCGACGACCCTGAGGTCTACTACTTTGAGGAAGACCCTGCGGAGTGCTCGAACATCACCTTTGATTGTGAACCCGGCCAGGAGCTTTTCAGCAACGCGTGTGGCTGCGGCTGCATCGGTGAGCCTGATGAAGAGGATTGCCTCGATCCCGACGACCCTGGGGTCGAATACATCGGCAACGATCCCGAAGAGTGTGCGTTGATCGACTTCCAGTGCGCGCCAGGCCAGGAGGCCTTCGCCAACGAGTGTGGCTGTGGCTGCGTCGGTGAAGCGCTCGAATGTCCCGACCCCAACGACCCTGAGGTCCAATACGTCGAGGAAGACCCCAACGAGTGCAGCGCGATCTTCTTCAACTGCGAAGAAGGCCAGGAACTCTTCAGCAACGAGTGCGGCTGCGGCTGCATCGGTCCGGTTCAAGACGAATGCCCTGACCCCAACGACCCCAACGTCAGCTACATCAGCGAAGATCCTGACCGGTGCCCGCCTTTCCAGTGCGAGCCGGGTCAGCAAGCTTTCGCCAACGAGTGTGGCTGTGGCTGCATCAACATTGTCGGCGAGGAGTGCCCCGATCCCGAAGGTCCTGGCGTCAACTACATCAGCACCAGCGTGGATGAGTGCGCCGACATCGACTTCCAATGCGAGTTTGGTCAGGAAGCCTTTGACAACGATTGTGGTTGCGGCTGCATCGACCTTGAAGCCCAGGACTGCCCGGCACCCGAAGGCGCCCCGGTCGAGTATGAACTCTACGAGGCCCCCCAGGGTTGCCTGGTGCCCTTCGACTTCCCCAACCAGGGTGCCGCCACTGATCAAAACAGCTTTGAGCAGATCTTCAACTGCGAGCCTGGCACCGAGTCCGGCATCGACTTCAGCACCCAGACCATCATTCGGGCCGTCTTCTCTGACAACCCCTCGCCGCAGGTCGGCGCCGTGGTCGTCAACGACAACGCCCAGCTCACCGTGCAGCTCACCGCCCCCATCTACTGCGGCGGTGCTCGCCCGCCCTCACCGGCCATCGACATTGTCGTCAACCTGACCGACATCGAAGTGCTGATTGAGAACTGCTCTTACGGCGAGTGTGATGGTCCGCCCCGTCCCTGAGAGATGACCCTCGGACGTTGAGCCGAGGGTTGGTTGTGCATCAAATAAGAAAGGCCCCGTGGGACGATTCCACGGGGCCTTTTGATGTTTTGGGTCTAGGTCTTCTGAGCCTTCATCTGCTGCGATGCCCTCAAGGGCCGGGCGGCGCCAGCTCGCCCGGTGGCCCTTTGGTGTGAGGAAAGCCAATTTCACCCGTCGTTGGAGCGCTCGGTGACCTCGACCGTGAAGGTTTCGGTCTGGTCGCCCCACTGGATGGTCATCTGAGCGGTGCCGGGCTCTTTGGTTTGGAGGGTGAAGAGCCGGGCGTTGGACAAGATGCGCTGGGCCTCGTCATCCTCCTGGTTCTGCGGGGCAAAGCCCACCTCCAGCACGTCTTCGCCGCCGGGCGCCACAGAGACAGTAATGATGGTCGGCCCATCGCCGATGGCGTAGCGCCCATCGCTCACAAAGGCTGCCAGGTGCATGAAGGAGTCGCTGCCAGCTTCCAGG
>CAKZKQ010000395.1 GCA_937123825.1 uncultured Pseudomonadota bacterium | reverse complement strand
CGCCATCTGAGGTCTTCGCTGTGTGATTTGGGCATTCTGGGCCTCCCCTTTGGTTTCAGCCCATCATACCACACCTCTGGACGAGGTTAACTTTCAGGCGCTCCGTTCTAATGACAGCCATGAATTCCTCCTGCTGTGTACCTGTGACCAATAACCCATTCGTTGAAGAGCCAAGAGCCAAAAGACTGAGGTATAGGCTGCACGCTTGCCTTTAACAAAACATCAAGACGCGAGCCTCTATAAGCAAGCACACCAACACCAAGCGCAGTCGCTTCTTCCAAAACAAGCCGGTAGGATCGCCTCAAAGGGAGCAATACGTAACTGTGGGAGGCAAACCAGCGGTTGGCAGCGGCTTGTTGAAGCGCTTTTCTCCAATCTCGGACCTTGGCCTCTATCGCAACGATTCGCTTGGCGACAAAAATGCGCTCCAGAGCCTGCAAACGGATGGCATTTCCTCGCACCACAATAAGTCCTGCCCTCTCAAGCACATCAAGCATCTTAAGTACTTCTCTCAATCTTCGGTGAACAAGCTGTGAGAGGTTAACTGCGCGAGTGTATCCCAGGCAATGGATCTGATGTAGGAGTCGAATATGAGCAGCAGTTACATTGAGCCGCTCAGGCGAAACGGCAACTGAGCGACTAGTCGGATAAACCGCAACGACATCGGGATAACCTGTTGGGACGGAGGGTTCATGAAATACCACTCTTGCAAGTCGCCCGTCTGTTGGAAGGCGACAGCAAAGAGCAGCATCAATGAGTTCCTTCTCAGGACCTGCAATACGGGTTCTGAAACTGACTCCAGGTGTTTGTGCTTGGTCGTCAGGGAGTGCAAGACGCATCAATGACGGAAATTCCAGTTTAGCGACCTCACGACGTTCCACTCTTCAACCTCCTCAAAACCCAATGGAGCGCGTTTGGATTGACACCTAACCAACTCCGTCACGGGCGACGTGGACGGAGCCAGGGAAGATGTCAACCTGCAAGCATCTCGTTCGACTGGTCCTAAACCGATAAGGAGAGATACAGTACCTAAAAAAATTCCCAGTTACAATGCCTTCTCCTGTCCATGGTGACTTTGAGTGATGATTTACCTTGGACGCGCACAAAAGGGCTTTGAAGGGGCAAGAACAACAAAAGCCGCTCAAGTTTAACTTGAGCGGCTTTCATCGCTATCGGGGTGACTGGATTCGAACCAGCGACCACTTGCACCCCATGCAAGTGCGCTACCAGACTGCGCTACACCCCGGCAGGGAGGTGTGAAGTACCCCATTCCCCCACCCCTGTCAAGACAAAATTCGACACACCTTCACAAGAAATATCCCCCATCGAATCTCCAACTCACACCACCTTCAAACATGCGCGGCGTTTACAACCCCACCGGCTGTCACATAAGGTTCTTCCATAACCCCATCAAGGTTCTCCAGAACAACCCCACACGGCAGTTGTTCTGGGGAGAGCGGCCAAAACGGCGATTTCGCCTTCAAGAATGCCCAAAACCAGACGTTTTGCCCATCTGATTTAGATCGCAGCAGGCACACAGTGCGTTGATGCCACCACTTGCCCTGTAAGGCGCTTCCAAATTCTGCGTTGACTCCGAAACGCAGGTTCGCCGCACGCAGGACACTGCACACAAGGAGGAAGACAGAAATGCGCTACCCCGGACATATACTGATCGTCATGATGCTTGGAGCCCTCCTGGTGGTTGGCTGCAAGGGCAACGCCGACAAAGAGAGCTCGACCAGCACCCAAAAATCCCCCGCGGCCAAACCCACCAATGAAGGCAACGCCGGCGTGGGACGCGGCGGCAACGGCGCCGTCGCAGGCACAGGGCGCGGCGGCAACGGTGTCAAATCGGACGACAAGATGGCCGTTGAAATGGAGGAGGCCGACGACGAGGCGCCGCCTGCAGAACCCGCGATGGTCAAGCGTGAAATGGCCAAAAAGGACGCCAAGCCGGGCGCCAAATCCAAGCGCCCCATGAGGGTCACCGGCAAAGGCGGCCGCGTCGCCCCCTCCAAGCCCAAACCCAAGCCCGTCAGCCCTCCCCCACCAGCGCCCGAACCCGACCCCGTCGCCAACAGCGAGGACTACAAGGACTACGGGATCAACAAGTTTATCGATCCCAACAAGGACAAGCTCTCGACCTTCTCTGTGGACGTCGACACCGGCGCCTACACCATTGCGCGCCGCAAACTGAAGGCCAACCAGCTCCCGCCTGCGCGCGCCGTGCGCGTTGAAGAGTTCGTCAACTTCTTCAAATACGACTACCCCCAACCCGACGGCGAAATCCCCTTCGCCGTGGCCTTTGAAGCCGCCCCCTCACCGCTGACCAAGGACACCGTCATGTTGCGCGTCGGCGTCCAGGGCCGCCGCGTCAGCGACGCCGACCGCAAACCCGCCCACCTGGTCTTCCTCATCGACACCTCCGGGTCCATGAGCAGCCCCGACAAGATCGGCCTGGCCAAGCAGTCCATGCACATGCTGGTCAACCAACTCAAAGAGGGCGACACCGTCGGCATCTGCACCTACGCGGGCTCCGTCACCGAGGTCATCCAGCCCACCAGCATGGACAAGCGCGCCGCCATCCACGAGGCCATCGAGCAGATCATGGCAGGCGGCAGCACCGCCATGGCCGACGGCCTTGAGACCGCCTACAAGATGGCCTACAAGACCCTCAAACCCGGCCACATCAACCGCATCCTCGTCCTCTCAGACGGCGACGCCAACGTCGGCCAGGACTCCCACGAGGGCATCCTCAAGCGCATCGGCCACTACACCCTCGAAGGCGTCACGCTCTCCACCATCGGCCTGGGCATGGGCAACTACAAAGACACCATGATGGAGCAGCTGGCCAACAAAGGAAACGGCAACTACTACTACATCGACTCCTTCAAAGAAGCCCGGCGCATCTTCACCGAACAGCTCGGCGGCACGCTCCAGGTCATCGCCAAAGACGTCAAAATCCAGGTCGAGTTTGACCCCGCCGTGGTCAAATCCTACCGCCTCATCGGCTACGAAAACCGCGACATCGCTGACAAAGACTTCCGCAACGACGCCGTGGACGCCGGAGAAATCGGCGCGGGCCACCAGGTCACCGCCCTCTATGAGCTCAAACTCAACAAGAGCTTCGACGGCACCCCCACCATCGTCCGCATCCGCCACAAGGCCCCGCAAGGCGCCAAAGCCACCGAGACCGAGTACCGCCTGGGCAAACAACACTTTGTAAAGGATTACAGCGAAGCCTCACGCAGCTTCCGTCTGGCCGTGGCCGTGGGCGCCTTCGCCGAAAAAATGCGCCAAAGCCCCTACGCCACCAACTGGGCCTGGGAAAAGGTCCACCAACTGGCCAAAGACGCCGCCAACACCAGCGGCGACGAGCAAGAACTGCTCGCCCTCATGGGTCAGGCGCAAAAACTCTCCAAATAGACCTCAAAGTGCGCCGTCACGGCGCCGTTCGCGCGATGCGAAAGCCCAGCCCGTTGCTCCTGAAGGTCGGATCGTTGCCAAACCGAAAGGCCGAGCGACAAAACTGCGACGGGCTGCTCCACGACCCACCGCGCCGCACGCGCGTGTCGGCCTCCTGGGGCCCAAGCGGATCGATGACAGGCTCCTGGGGATAGGCGCCGTCGCCGTCCCAGACCCACTCCCAGACGTTGCCGTGCATGTCGAAGACCCCCCAGGCGTTGGGGAGCTTGGCCCCGATGGGCTGGGGACCGCACGTGTCAGCCCCTGCAAACCACTCCGAGCAATCCTGACCACCGCCGTAAGACACGGTGCTGTTGCCCGCGTACCACCCCACGGTGTTCAGATTGGGGTCGAGCGGCGCACGCGACGTGTGAACGATCTCGCCGCTGCTAAAGGCCCCTTGCGTCCCCCCACGGGCGGCGTACTCCCACTCCGCCTCTACCGGAAGCCGGTATCCTGTGCAGTCTAGCCCCACAAAAGTGACTGACTGACACGAAAACCCGCCCGAGCAAGACACCTCTTCAGGCGCGCATCCGGTGCCGGGCTCTCCCTGGCAATCCTCCATCACGTAACACTGCTGCAAACCGGCCAACTCCGACAGGCGGTTGGCAAACTCCAGCGCATCCCACCAACTCACCCGGGCCACCGGGCACTGCTCGCCGCACCCCTCAAAAAGCGCCGGGCTGGGGATGTTCATGATCATCGACCACTCCGCACGGGTGATTTCATGGGCGCGGATGAGGTAGGGGCGAGTGAGCGTGACATCGTGCTGGCGCTCCGAGGAGCGACGGCCGAGTTCTTCGGTGGGGGAGCCCATGGTGAAGGTGCCGGGCTCAATTCTGGCCCAGGCCGCTTCCAACTCGCACTCAGGGCTGCAGCCGTCCATGCCCTCCAGGTTACCATCGTCGCACTCTTCACCGTCGCCGCGCACGCCATCACCGCACAGGTCACAGCCTTCCTCTGGCAACGGACCGCACAAACCGCAAATGTTGAGCACATCGGGGCCAGGGTCGTCCACGCAGCGCGTGCTCTCAGTCCCGTCACAGCCGATCTCTCCGCCATCGCAAGTGCCGCACGGTGCCCCCAACTCGGCCTCCAACTCCAAGCACCCTCCGCAGGCGTTGCGGGCCACGTCACCCATTTCGCCTTCGCAAACCACCGCGTCGGTGCCCTCGCAGGCCAGCGTGCCGGTGTCGCAGGTCCCACAGGGGGCGCCAGGTTGTGCGGTGAGAGGTTCGCAGCCGCCGCAGTCGTTCTGGGGGATCTCATCGACGCAGAGCGTGGTGTTGGGCGTGGCGCAGATGACGGTGCCACCACCGCACGCACCGCACTGCTCCAGCGGCGCAGGGTCAAGCGCGTCGCAACCGCCGCAGGTGTTGGTGACCCCTTCGTCGATCCGCGTGTCGCAGTCGTCGTCAAGGCCGTTGCACATCTCGGCCACGGGCTCGCATCGGGGTCCGGCGGGGACCTCGACGGTGGTCAACTTGTCCTGACAGGCGCCCAGCGAGAGCAACACAAACACGGCCAGCGCCACGCCAGAGCCACCGGCCCAAAGCTGCACCGGCCGGCCTTCATTCACAGACCAACCAGGCACCCTGGCGGCTCGCCACAGACGTCGCACCAGCCGTTTCATGGCCTCACCCAGCAGTGTAGCGGTCGATCAACTGACCCAGACCCGGTAACGCGTCCCGCACGTGCTTCTCCGCCTGGGGGCGCAGCGTGCTGTAGGTCTTCTTCATGAGCTTGTGCTCGGCGCGCTGGGCGCGCTTGTCGGTGATCCCCAGCAGCGCGTCGGACGCCTTCTTGTCGTTGCGGCGCAGATAGTCGCTGAACGTCCCCTGCGCACCGGCCTCGCGGTACTCATCGTGCAAAGGCGCCACCGCGTCGGTGAAATCGTCCAGCAGATGGTTGGTGGCCTTGTGGATCATGCGCCCACCCTTGAGCGCCTTGACGACCTTGTAGCCCTTCTTGAGCGCAAACCCCGAGATCCCCCCTTTTTTGGCGACCTCGCTGTCGATCAACTTCACCACATCGTCAATGAGCGTGTCTCGGTTTGCGTCTGCCAGGGCCTGCTTCATAGGCTTCATGCCATTCTCCCCTTTTGTGGTGAGCCCGCGTCCAATCCGATGGCTTCGGCGTCCATCGCGCGGGCAAACCCACCACGTTTTCCATTCCATTGTCTCCAACGCCACGTTACCGATTCCGTCCTGCGGCGTCCAGCACAGAAAATCGCATCGACCTCCTGTAAGCCCCCAAAGCACCGCGCGTTAACCCCCCGACAAGACGCAAAGCACTTCCAAAGGAGGCCACAACATGTCCCACCGCCGCCCCACACAACCTGCCATCACCCTGATCCTGCTCCTGACCGCGCTCCTTGGCCTGAGCGCCTGCGCCGCCCGCGCCTCAAAGGTCAGCGAAGCCCGCTACGCTGGCGGCGCGCCGATGGACTACGCCGGCGGTGAGGCCGAGTACGCCCCAACGCGGGCCGCCGCGCCCCCCATGGCACCGCCCATGGAAGAGCCCGCCATCCAAGACCCGGTGTCCAACGCCGAAGACTACACCGACTACGGCTTCAACGACTTCACCGACCCCAACCAGGACCCGCTGTCCACCTTCTCGGTCGATGTCGACACCGCCTCCTACACCATCGCGCGTCGCAAGCTCCTCGAAGGCACCCTCCCGCCGTCCTCGTCAGTGCGCATCGAAGAGTTCATCAACTTCTTCAAATACGACTACCCCCAACCCGACGACCAACACCCCTTCGCCGTCGATTTTGGCGCCGCCAGGTCCCCCTTTGACCCCAACAAGACCTTTATTCGCGTTGGCCTCCAGGGCAAGGACATCGACGCGCGCAAACGCCCGCCCGTCCACCTGGTCTTCCTCGTGGACACCTCCGGCTCCATGCAAGCGGCCGACAAGATGGGCCTGCTGAAGCAATCGCTCAAATACCTCGTCGACAACCTCCAACCCCAGGACACCGTGGCCCTGGCCACCTACGCCGGCGCCACCACCAAGGTCCTCGACCCCACCAGCGTCAGCAACCGGGGCGCCATCCTCGACGCCATTGACCGCCTCCACGCCGGCGGCAGCACCGCCATGGCCAGCGGCCTCCAACTGGCCTACGACATGGCCTACCAAAACCTCAAACCCGGCCACATCCACCGCGTCGTGGTTTGCTCCGACGGCGACGCCAACGTCGGCCCCTCCAGCCACGAAGGCATCCTCAAGACCATCGGCCACTACACCAAAGAAGGCGTCACGCTCTCCACCATCGGCTTTGGCATGGGCAACTACAAAGACACCATGATGGAGCAACTGGCCAACCAGGGCGACGGCAACTACTACTACATTGACTCCTTCAAAGAGGCCCGGCGCATCTTCGGCCAAGACATGCTCGGCACCCTGGTCGTCATCGCCAAAGACGTCAAAATCCAGGTCGAGTTTGACCCCGCCGTGGTCAAATCCTACCGCCTCATCGGCTACGA
>CAKZKQ010000394.1 GCA_937123825.1 uncultured Pseudomonadota bacterium | reverse complement strand
CGCTGCCCCCAATTCTGGGCCACCTCGGTCAGCCCAAAGGCCAGCAGCGCCCCCGGCAAGTAACCGATGGCAAACATCGCCGCGCCATCGTCGACCTCGCAGGCCTTGGTCAAGACAAAAGCCCCAGCAAAGAGCAGCGCCGCTGGAACCATCGCCAGCAACATATACGCCCGCGCACGGCGCCACACAGGCCACAGGACATCTCGCCCCCAGCGCCTTGAGAGCCAGGCCAGCGGCAAAACCAGGCTGCCGACCACACCCAAAATCAGAAAGGACTTGTAGCCAGCGTTGCGCACGCCGGGCACTGCCACAGCCCCCAGCCCCACGACGGCCTGCAAAGCCAGCAGCCCCCAGGGCCACTGGGGCAAAGCCTTTGCTTGTGACGGCTTGGACGATGAACTCTGGTCAGTCATGAACCCCTCTTGTCTAAAACCACAGGACCCTTCAGTCATACCAACCAACCCCAGGGCAACAAAACATCCAAACCCCGGCGATGATCCCCTCACAGGCCAAAAGAGGCGCCATCCACGCATTTTTTTGCAAAAAAATGATCGTGGCACCCACGCCACACATCGGCCCTCACGGCCTGCTTCAAGGATCTGACCCCCAAAAGCGCCAATGTGACCCCAAAAGCCAGCGCGGGCGCCCCAAAGGCCGCATGAACGACGTTCATCGTTTCCCAGGATTCTCACTTCAAGGTGGGAGAAGAAGCGCAGCAAGGTGAGGACAAAAGACCCCACTGGCTGGGGACAAAGTGCCACCAAGGTGCTTGGTCAGGCGGTCGACGGGTTTGGGAGGTTGTTGTGGGCAGGGGGTGTTGTTATGATGGATGATAAATACAGGGCGAGTTGGCGTTGAACTCAGTTTTTTGGGGAAGCGGATATGTCCAGCAAATTATCAGACAGTGTGGTTGAGGGGCCCCGAGGCGGGCTGACGTTGTGGAAGGTCTTGGGGATGCTGGCGCTGGTGGCGCCGTTGACGCTGGTGGGCTGTCGGGCCGGTCAGGTCGGCGGTGGCGACGGAGAAGGCACCCCCGACAACGACTGCGTCGACAACGACGGCGACGGACGCGGCACCGGCTGCAACCTGGGGCCGGACTGCAACGACTTCAACCCCGACGTGGTCCTGTGTGATTGCAGCGAGTCCAACTTTGCGGGCTGCGAGTGCACGGTGGAGGGCGCCACGGAGTCCTGCTTTGATGGTCGGGCCGAGCTTGAGGGCGTCGGCCAGTGCCGAGGCGGCACCCGGACCTGCACCGGCGGACAATGGACGCCCTGCGTGGGCCAGGTCCCGCCGCTGCAAGAGATCTGCGACAACAAAGACAACGACTGCGACGGCACCACCGACGAAGACCTGCCGCTCAACCCCTGCGGCACCTGCAGCCCCGACTGCGACGCCGAGTCCATCGGACGCGACGGCGACAACGGCTGGGGCCTGGACCCCGAGACCGACGGCCTGATCGAAAATGACGAAGGCGGCCTGGAGCTGCCCGAGACCCCGCAGGCCCGCGTCACCTACCTCTGGGCCGCCAACAGCGAAGAAGGCACCGTCTCCAAGATCGACACCGAGACCGGCCGCGAGATCGGCCGCTACGTCTCGGCGCTGCGCTTGGACAACACCATGCCCGACCCGCTTGAGCGCTGCCCCACCAACAGCAACATGCCGCGCGGCAACTGCCCCAGCCGCACCGCCGTTGACCTGCGCGGCGACGTCTGGGTCGCCAACCGCGCCTTCTTCGCCCAGGGCTCGGTCACCAAGATCGCCGACAACGACTGCGTCGACAAAAACGGCAACGGCACCATCGAGACCTCCAACGACGCCAACGGCAACGGCGTCATCGACATGAACAGCCCCCAGGAGTTCTTTGGCGAAAACGACGAGTGCATCCTCTTCACCACCAAAATCGGCGGCATCCAGTCCATCCCCCGCGCCCTGGCCATCGACCCCTTCGCCCCCGTGCGCGGCGTCGGCTCGGTCTGGGTCGGCGCCTGGAACGAAGACCGCTACTACCAGATCGACGCCGCCAACGGCACCCTGATCCGCACCGTCGATGTCCCCCACAAGCCCTACGGCGCCGTCATGGACCGCTTCGGCACCCTGTGGAGCATCGACCTGGGCTCAAGCAACCAGAACATCGGCCCGCCCCGCGGCCTGGTCAGCATCGTCTCCTCCTCAAACCCCGCCCAGATCGCCGGACCCTTCGCCGTGCGCAGCTCCAACCGCTGCACCGGCGGCTACGGCATCACCCTCGACGGACAGGACAACATCTGGATCACCGGCTTTGGCTGTGAAGCCGCCTACCGCTACACCCCCAGCACCGACAGCTGGTTCACCGTCCAAATGCCCGCCAACACCGGCTACACCCGCGGCATTGCCGCCGACCGCAACGGCTGGGTTTGGGTCGGCGCCAGCAACCAACTCCAAAGCGGCGACGCCGTCGGACACATCATCCGCTTCCGAGGCGAAGACGGCAGCCAGATCCAACGCTTCGAGTTCACCAACCGAGGCGAAGGCACCATCGGCGTCGGCCTCGACTACCAGGAGCGCGTCTGGGGCATCAACCAGGTCACCGGCAACGCCACCCGACTCAACCCCGACACCGGCTCCGTCGAGCACTTCCCCGTCGGCGAAGGCCCCTACACCTACTCCGACTTCACCGGCTACACCCTCCAGAACTTCACCGCACCCCAGGCCTCCTTCCGCCGCGTCTTCAACGGCTGCCCCGAGCGCGAAACCACCATCTGGGAAAAAATCCTCTGGGAAGCCGACACCCCCCTTGGCACCTCCGTCGAAGTCCGCATCAAGGTCGTCGACACCCTCGAAGAGCTGGCCGCCGCACCCTACTACGGCCCCTTCGCCGACTCCCCCGCCAACCTCCTGGACAACGGCGTCCCCAACGGCAAATTCGCCGAAGTCGAAGTCACCCTCTCCACCGACACCCCCGGCGTCACCCCCACCCTCTGGAACCTCGAACTCATCTGGACCTGCCCGCCGGTCCAATGAATGCAATGAATTTCATTGCATTCATGTTCGCGGCGCCGGCGCTGCGCTTGGCTTGCTTTCAGTTCGCGGCGCTGCGCTTGCTTTTGGTTCGGTCGCCGGCGCTTCGCTTGGCTTCCTTTTGGTGCGCGCGCTTCGCTTGCTTATGGCATTTGCGATGGGTGGGTTCTTTGCTTCGCCGGTACGAGTGGGGCATTGAGGCGAAATTGTTTCGTTTTTTGGCGGTCGGGTGAGCGACGGCGGCGCCTTTGAAGGCTTTCCATAGGGT
>CAKZKQ010000393.1 GCA_937123825.1 uncultured Pseudomonadota bacterium | reverse complement strand
CTCAGAGAAGTGAAAGCACTTTCGCCAAAATGCCCAACTCGTACCGGCGAAGCCAAGAACCCACCCATCACAAATGCCATAAGTGAGCGCAGCGAACGAACCACAAGGGAGCGCAGCGACCGAACCAAAAGCCTGCGCAAGCAGGCGCACCAAAAGCAAGCCCCACCGGGGCGCCGCGAACCGTGACCTCGCCCCGCGAGGTCACTCAGTGAGGTTTCCGAATGAGGAGGTGTCGGCGTCGCCGAGGCGTTTGCCTTTGGTGTTGAAGAGGCCGGAGCAGACGGGTTCTTCCTGGCCCTGGGCGTTGACGGAGACGACGACCTCTTTTTGGTCGACGCCTTTGGCGCCGGTGTAGGCTTTGGCGACGTCTTTGCAGGTCATTTTGGTGTCGGGGGTGGGGACCTGGCACATGACCATGTGGTGGGTGACTTTGTCGACGTCGCTGGTGTCGGAGTCTTCGGGGGCGAAGAGTTCGGTGAACTTTTTGAGGGTTTCGGGGGTGAGGACCATGGCTTCCTGACAGCCGGCGTCGCGGACGTCCTGGGCGCCGGGGGCGCTGCGCATGCCTTGGATGAGTTCGGTGCTGCCGGTGACCATTTTGGCGGCGTCGCCGCAGCAGCATCCGGCCAGGAGCAGGGCGATGGTGGTGGCCAGTGAGGTGAGGGCGACGGTGGTTGTGGTGGGTTTCATGGTGGGTGTCCTTTGTATGGTTGTGGGAGCGTGCGTTGTGACGCTCTTGGGTTCGGTGTGGTGTGACTTCTTGGGCCTTTTGAACGCGTGTTGGGCGGTGGGCCAAAGATGTCACTCGGTGTGTTGTGAAGGTGGTCAGGTTGAGGGGATTCGTCAAGCGGGGGTGGTGGGGGCGGGTGGCTCCTGAGCGGGGTGGTGTGGGTTGTTGCGTGTGTTTGGTGGATTGTGGGTGAGGTGGTTTACGCCGCCATGGTGCGTTTGAGGTTTGGTGAGGGCGGCGTCAAAGCGCTGGGCGCGAGGGGTTGGGGGGGGGCAGGGGGCGTGTCTGATGCGTGTGCCATTGCCGGGCGTTTTGGTGTGGCCGAGCTTTGGTTGGTTTTGTCAGGCACGCCCCTGGCTGGTGGTGTGGCTCAGTCGGGGCAGACGCGTTGCCCGTCGCGGTTGAGGAAGACGGGGATGACGTAGTTGGCGGCGGAGTCGCGGGCGCGGACAAAGATGGTGGTGACAAATTGGCCGACTTCGTCGGGGGCGGCCAGGGATCTGGGGACCTGGTCCATGTCGATGATGCCTGTGTCGATGTCATCGTCGCCGTTGAGGACCAGGAGCCTGCCGTCGCCGGTGGTGACCAGGAGGTTGAGGTGGTCGCCGTCGGGGGAGCCAATCATGGCGTGGTGGAGGAAGGTGTCGTTGAAGAGCAGGTTGATGGATGCTTCGCCCTCGTCTTTGGTGTCGGAGAGGATGTTGGTTGAGATCGCTGTGCGTGTGATCTCATGCAATGAGTTGATCTCGGTGTTGAAGAAGTTGCTGAAGTCTTCTTCAATTGTACGTCCGATGATGACGGTCTGGTTGCTGTTGGGGTTGGGGTTGTAGAGCTCCATATAGCGGGGTTGGGGAAAGACTCTGATGGGGGTGTGGTTGGTGATGTTGTCTCTGTTCAATGCAAGGTTGACTTGCCCCACTCTTGTGGTCCCGTTGAGATCGTCTTGTTCCGCTGCGACTACGACGTGATTGGGGCCTGCGAAGACCATAGACAAGTGGCCTTCATAAGGGGCGGTGTCGTAGTTGTCGCGGATGGTGGCTGTCAGCAGGTTGATTTCTTCACATCTAAAGCTTGGGGCGTTGCCAATTTCATCAAAGCACACCCAAACATCGCTGGTTGCGTTGCCATTCTTGAAGGTGAATGCCAGCGCGTCTTTGTCACCTTGAATCTGCGCGACCATAGGTCCGACTTCCAATTGTTCATTGGCGTCGAGCGTGTGTAGGCGTATGGGGTTTGAGATGTTGGTGGCCTCCATACGTATGAAGCGGAGGTCTGTTCTGTTGACCTCGTTGGCAGCATAGAAGAGACGGAATTCTTGCTCTTCTTCGTCCCATGCCAGGGCAGGCGGAGAGATGTGTTCGTTGACGTCGTTGATGTCGCCGTCAAGGTTGGTGCGGATATAGTTGGGGGTGAGTGTAACGTTGTTGTAGACAGCAGCGTGGAGCGCTGTTGCGTTGTTGGAACGGCGTGTGAGCCAGGCCACGGCGGTCAGGATGCCGTCGTCGCTGGATGCGGCGGCCATGTCCTGGATGCGGCCTTGTGTGTTGGGCAGGCGCATGAGGTTCTGGTCGAGTTGGTTTTCGCAAACAGTCTGGCAAATGTGTTCATCAGCGTTGCCGTCGCAGTCGTTGTCTAAGCCGTCGCAGTTGATTTCGCCAAAGCCGGGGACGTCAAGGTAGTTTTCATTTTCCTGGGCGTAGCGTTCAGGGGTGCAATCTTCAGGAACTCCATCGTTGCAGGCACGAAGACTGCCAGCGCAGACTCCATTTTGCAGGGCGCAGAAGTCTTCGTAGCCAGAATCAGCGGTGTCGATGTCTTCGTTGCAGTCGTTGTCTTGTCCATCGCATATTTCCGGAGCGCCAGGATAGACCGTGTCGCGAAAGTCATTACAGTCGCCCCCACCCTGGGGGCAGACAGCGGGGTTCCCAATGACAGTGCGTGCAGGGTGACAGAAACCGTCGTTGTCGAAGTTGCATGACTCATCGATGCCTTCAAGACAGTTGTTGTCGATGTCATCGCAAAACTCTTCCTGACCAAAGTTGATGTCAGGATTTTCATCGTCGCAGTCTCCACCTCCAAAGGTGCAGGTGCTGGGCGAATTGATGACTCGGATGTTGGCGTCGCAGTAGTTGTCGTTGTCGTCATCGCAGCCCTCATCTATGCCTGCAACGCAGTTGTTGTTGACGTCGTCACAGATTTCAGCATTTCCGGGGAAGGCGTTGGGTTCATCGTCGTCGCAGTCACCACCGCCTTGGGGGCAAACTGTGGGGTTACCAATTGTTGGGATGTTGGCGTCACAGTAGTCGTCGTTGTCGTCATCGCAGCCTTCATCGGTGCCTGCAATGCAGTTGTTGTCGATGTCATCGCAGGCTTCCAAGGCACCAGGGTTGACTGTTGGCACTTCATCATTGCAATCACCAGAACCGTTTGGGCAGACAGCGGGGGTGCCAATCACTTGGATATTGGCATCACAAAATTCGTCATTGTCATCGTCACAGTCTTCATCGATACCCATGACGCAGTTGTTGTCGATGTCGTCGCAGATTTCGGTGTTTCCTGGGAAGGTGTTGGGTTCGTTGTCATCGCAATCATCGGTCCCGTTGGCGCATACAGCGGGGTTGCCTACGACAATCAACGCGATATCGCAAAAGCCGTCGTTGTCATCGTCACAACCTTCATCGATTCCCTCGGTACAGTTGTTGTCGATGTCATCGCATGTTTCGATGGAAGATGGATTGATGGCGCTTACATCGTCGTTGCAGTCCCCAACACCATTGGGGCAGACCTCAGGGTTGCCTGTGACTTGAATGTTGATGTCACAGAAACCGTCTCCGTCGTCATCGCAGCCTTCATCGGTTTCATTATCGCAGTTGTTGTCAATGTCGTCGCAGACTTCGACAACGCCTGGATTGATTTCTGCAACTTCATCGTCGCAGTCTCCACCGCCCAGTGGGCAGGCGGCGGGGTTGCCCTCGACTTGAATGTTGGCGTCGCAGAAGTCATCGCCATCATTGTCACAGCCTTCATCGACTTCGCCGTCGCAGTCATCGTCAAGATCGTTGCAGATCTCTTCGTTCTGGCAGGCGAACTCGCAGCCGTCTCCGTTGGGGTCGTTGAGGTCGCCGTTGCGGTCGCGGAACTCGTCAAGGCAGCTGTAGACGCAGGCGCCGTCGAGGCAGGCGGCGGGGGTGGCCCCGTCGCGTGGTTCGCAGGCGTTCAGATCGATTTCGGCCAGTTCGTCGACCTCATCGTCGCAGTCGTTGTCGAGGCCGTCGCAGACTTCATCACTGGGCACACAGACATCATCATCGACCACGTCTGCGTCTGCATCGTCTCCAACGTTGTCTCCTACGTCATCGCCCGTGTCGTCTTGTTCGTCTTCCCTGATGTCTTCACCGTCAGGGATGTCGGGTTCGATGTCCATCTCGACGTCCTGGGGCGGGGTGACATCTTCTTCGATGTCTTCTCCAGCATCGGGGACGTCATTGTTGGCGTTGTTGACGTCATTGTTGATGTCATCGCGAACCTGGCAACTGCCGCCCTCGCACAGGGAGCCGGTGGGGCAGTCGGTGTTGAAGAGGCATTCGCGGCCGTCTTCTTCGGCACTGCATCCAAAGAAGGTCATCATGGCCAGCAGGGCAGCCATCATTGCGGGCAGAGTTCGAGTGTACATATCCATAGCTCCTACGCCTGTAAGGATATCCAAGACCGATGATCGCGGTATGGGTCTTTAAGTATATCGGGTTTGCCGCCAGCCTTGCCGCGCGGTAGCGCAGCAGGCGGTTGGGTTTTATCAGCGGGTTGTCTGGGACCGAATCGATGTCATGGCTGCAAGCAAAGAAGCTGGCCGCCCGAATCCACGACCGCCATTTTGGGGCGGTAGAGTGGGTTTTGATCTTCTGGGTTGTCGCCCACCATGAAGAGCGCAGCGCCGTTGGGATGTGGCTTTAGCGAAGGGATGGTGGGAGTCACAATATCGTTTTCAAAAGATATCGTGTTGCCTATAAATTCCCCTTGGGGAGTGATGATTTGAAGCTTGGGATAGGCTGGTGATCTGATATCAAGTTCATCCAGTTGTGTGGTGAAATTGACCACCATATTGCCATCAGCAAAGCTCTCAAGACCTCCCACAAGCAACACTTCCCCTGGAGGTGCTGTGTAGAGAATATGGGTGGGGCCTTCTTCTTCGAGGTTGGCATTCAGATGTTTGAAAGCCACCTTATGCCCGCTTTGCTGGTCCTCCAAAGCGGAGGCAACAAAGAGTCCTCCTTGCCCGTCCGGCTGCAGTTCAAGGCCAAGCACGCTGAGTTCTTCCAAGTTGGTTCTCTCTTCGAAAGTCTCGGTGAATGAACCCTGCGTGCGTAAACCATCTTGTGTGATGGTGTATGTATTGATTATTTGTGAGTGGATGGTGTCATCAAAGTCTTCGCCCAAAATGTATTGTTCAATCGCAACATAGAGCGTGTTGTCATGTACGAGTGTGTCTGTGACAAATTGGATTACTTCTACTGGCTGGGTTTCGCTGAGTGTGAACACTGAATTACGCTCACCCTGCGGGAAAACCTCAATGCTGCGGACACGCTCACTGATGCGCAAATTGATATAAATTGAGCGCCCATCAGGCAGCGCTATATGAGGTTCGGTCTGCGGGCCATTGTCCCCTTCTGCGGCGTTGGTGAGTTCAAAAAAGCGTAGATTGCCTCCAGTGCCAGCGAAGGAGATGATTTTGGTTGATACATCTGTTTGGCCTTCGAGTGTCCCTGAAAACCGAAATGCATCTTCCTCTTCGATGATGCTGTGGGCCACAGGGGTATTGGTGGCGTTGTTGATCAATCCCACGCGCTCCCCCACAAAGTTCCCCTGAGATGTGAACACACCGGCTTCCAGTTGTCCGCTGACGTCAAAGAGGGCCAGTCCGTAGAAGTTGAGGTTGTCGCTGTGGGCGACGCTCAGCGAGCGGTAGTTGACGTTGGAGAAACGCCCGCCAAAGAGGTCCACCACGCGCTCCTGGAGCGGTTCACAGCAGAACTCGTCGGGACCCTGGGTGCAGTTGTTGTCGATGCCGTCGCCACAAAGATCAAAGAGGTCAGGGTGACGCTCGGGGTCTTGATCGTCGCAGTCGCCAGCCCCTTTGGGGCAGATGGCCGGCAGTGGATCCTCGGTCGTCAAGAGATTGGCATCACAATAGCCGTCGTTGTCGTCATCGCAGCCGTTGTCGATCTGGCCGTCACAGTCGTCGTCAATGCCGTTGCAGCGCTCCAAATCCAAGCAGACAAATTCGCAGCCGTTGCTGCCCTGACCCTGGGCCAGGTCGCCGTCGCGGTCGTCAAAACCACCCCGGCAGGTGTGCTGGCACTGACCCGCGTCGCAGGTGGCTGGCAAAGTGTTGGCCAGCACCGGACAGGTCAGGGGGTCTAGAGGGCCTTCATCGATCAGGCCGTCGCAGTCTTCATCGATGTTGTTGCACAACTCCACGCCGTTGTTGGCGATTTCGCACAGGCAGCCGTCGGCCTCCAGGTCATCGCCGGGCAGGACCTCAAAGCCATCCTGACAGCTCAGCACACAGTTGCCTGCGCTGTTGCAAAAGGGCTCATCGGTGTTGGCCGGCTCGGCGCAGTTGCTCAGCAGCGTGGGGCCTTCTTCATCGATCTGGCCATCACAATCATTGTCGATGCCGTCGCAAATCTCATCGCCGCGCTGGGCCAACTCACACTCGCAACCATCGCTGAAGCCAGGGGTGTTGATGTCGTTGTTGGTGTCTTCAAAACCCGGGTCGCACTGGTAGATGCACACGCCCCGGTTGCAATCGCTGGCAACGGCGTTGGGCTGCGGATCGCAACCGTTGCAGCCGCCGCAGGTTGCCACATCATTCATCAAATCAAAGCAGCCGTCCTGACCCGGGCACTCCTGGAAGGGAAACTGGCAGCCTTCATCGTCATTGTTGTCGTTGTTGTCGTCGTTGTTGGGCGGCGGGTCGTTGTTGGGATCATCGTCCTCAACGGCGATGCAGTTGCTGAACCGACAAATGAGGTCGTCAGGGCAATCGCTGTTGGAGCGGCACTCGCGGCGGAAGTCGGGCTGAAAACACGCCGCGAGCATCGGCACAAGACCCAACCACAACGACCACCGCATCAAGCGGTGCACAGAGGCTCGCGGTGCGGTCTGCGCTGTGTGGTTGGGTTGTGGGTTGATGCGCTTCTTCATGGTTTTGTATCAAACGCCTTGCGTTGTGGGGTGTCTCTTCAAACGTGCTGACGTGGACCAGTTATCGGGCGCTGTTGTCAGCAGTTGCGTAAAAAATGAAATTTTTTGCGAGCGGCCCCATTTAAAGCCGCTCCAGCCCCTACGGCTCGATGCAAAGGCGTTCTGCGCCGGAGTTGAAGACATGGAAGAAAACGCGTTCACGGTTGTTCGCGAGATCCGCCAGTTGGTTTGATGTCAGCCAAATGGCACCAATGCCAGGTGCAGAAATGAGCACTTGGGGTCTGAAACCACTGCGGTATCCATCAATCAAGACGCTGGGTTCACCAACAGCCAGCCCGTCGCTGTCGAGGTCAAGGATTGAGAATGACCGCTCTTGAGCGTAGATGAGTTTGAGCTGGTTGTCACCAAAGTCGGCCAGAACAGGATGGATTTTATCCTCTCCCTCAGCGGTGATGGCCTGTGCGTCTCCGTCGGGCTGACCTTGTGCGTTCACACGTTGGGTGTGAATCTGCATGGTTTGAGCTTGGAGGTTTGCGTAGGCGATCATGTAGCCAGTGGGCGTTTTGATCATTCTGGGCTGGACTGTAAGAACCCGGTCGTCCAAGGAGGCCGAATCTCCGTCATCAAGAGGCTGGAGTTGTGCATCAAAGCGGTTCCAAACGACCTGAAGCCGGGTAAGGGCGTTGTCATGCCACAAAGCCATGCCAGAACCGTCCTCATCGAGAATGAAGGAGACGGCGCGGGGGTTGATGGCTCCAGTGTCAGGAGAGAGTTCTGTCTGAGCAGAAGGCGTTCCTTCGCGGTTGACGGTCATGGCACGGACGCAAGTGACGGCTTGTTCGTTGTCACATCCGCCGCTCTGAGACCACATCACCACCGTGTCTCCGTTTTCTTTTCCTTCGATGTGCGCATCCCTGATTTCAAGGCCAGGAGAGCTGACAAGCAATGCCTCTCCCAACTGCTCACCTGTGGGAGAAATACGGCGCCATCTCAATTGTGATGCAAGATCCTCACGAACCCAGGTGAGAACAAAGGCCTCTCCATCCCAGGCAACAGCAGGTTGAATGTCAGAAACAGGGGGGGTTGAAGTGATGCGATCGATTGTGCCAAAGACAGTGGCTCCAGAAATGTCGGTGAGCATGTAGCGGATGGTGCCGGTGTCTTCGACGTCGTCGTCATCAGAGGCATTGGCTTCCTGCCATGCAACAAAGAAGAGGTCGAGGTCGTCGTTTGCAGCGATGGCGGGGAGGACGGCACTGTCGGTGTTGTTGACGGGCTGAAGGACAAGGAGGCCGTCAAAACCGTTGGGACAGCAGTTCTCGTCGCTGTCGCCGTTGCAGTTGTTGTCCTGGCCGTCACAGACAAGCTCAAGCTGGTCGGGGAAGCTGGCAAAGGCGGGGTTGTGTGCGATGTAGTCGGCCTCGTTGCAAGCGACATCAAGGCCGTCAACACAAAGAGCGACAGCGCCCTGGCACACGCCCAAATCGAGTTCGCAAGGGGAGGGGACAAAGTTGGCATCAGCGGCGTCAATGTCGCCGTTGCAATCGTTGTCTTGCCCGTCACAAATCTCGGTGGCGTCGTCGGTGGGAGCACACTCGCAACCGTTGGAGCCCTCGGCGTTGAGGTCGCCATCGGTGTCAAAGAAGCCCTCAAGGCACTGGTAAACGCATTCACCAGCCTCACAAGCGGTGGCCACAGCACCATCGAGCGCCGGACAACCCTCAGGCAAAACCACCCCGTCGTCCGCCTCGCCGTTGCAATCGTTGTCTATCCCGTCACACACCTCCGTCGCATCCTCGGTGCGCACACACTCACAACCATCGCCCTCGGCCTGGTTCAAGTCCCCATTGGCGTCCCCAAACCCTTCCGCGCATTCGTAAATGCATTGGGCGTCGACACATTCAATGCCCTGGGCGTTTGGAATGGGGGGACAGGTGGCCAATTGGGGGCTGTCGTCAATGAGACCATCGCAGTCGTTGTCGATACCATCACATTGCTCTGTGGGGTCATCGGTTTGGACGCACTCACAACCGTCGGAGTCGGGGGTGTTGAGGTCTTCGTTGAGATCAGCGGCGTTTTCAGCGCAGAAGTAGAGACATTCGCCCTGCATGCAACTGGCCGCTTCGGCGTTGGGAATGGCAGGGCAGGTGTTTAAGATGGCGTTTTCATCGATTTCGCCGTCGCAGTCGTTGTCGATGCTGTCGCAGATGTCAGTGGGGTCGTCTGTGGGAACGCATTCGCAACCGTCAGACTCACGGGCGTTGAGGTCGCCGTTGATGTCGGCGGCGTCGCCAAGGCAGGTGTATCGACAGCGTCCCACAGCGCACTCGTTGGGCTCGGCGTTGGGCAATTCTGGGCACGAGGCAAGAGAGACTTCGTTGTCGATGAGGAAGTCGCAGTTGTTGTCGATGCCGTCGCAGATTTCAACGGAAGGTGTACAATCTGATGTGTTGTTATCGTCGTTGTTGGGCGAGTCGTTGTTCTGTGGGTCGGTCTGAGGGGCTCTGCAGGAGCCAGAATCGCAGACTTGACCGACAGAGCAATCTGAATTGCGGCTGCAATCGTCCTCTGAACACGCACTTGTGACAGTCAGTGCCAGAAAGGTTGCTGCCAGGAAGGTATATTGCTTTGTTTTCATCGTTTTTAGCCTTCTCATCATCTCGTTGTATTGAATCAGCGGGTGGTTCTTTTGAGTTGAGAGAATTGACTACTCAATGCAAAGGCGTTCTGCGCCGGCGTTGAAAACGTTGAAGTGGACACGGGTGAGTTGGTTGTTGACGCCCCAGGAGGAAAGCCAGACAGCACCAATGCCAGGAGCAGGGATGAGCACGTGTGGTTTGAAACCACTGCGTTGCTCATCAATCAAGACGGTGGGTTCACCAACGGCCAGTCCGTCGCTGTCGAGGTCAAGGATTGAGAATGACCGCTCTTGAGCGTAGATGAGTTTGAGCTGGTTGTCACCAAAGTCGGCCAGAACAGGATGGATTTTATCCTCTCCCTCAGCGGTGATGGCCTGTGCGTCTCCGTCGGGCTGACCTTGTGCGTTCACACGTTGGGTGTGAATCTGCATGGTTTGAGCTTGGAGGTTTGCGTAGGCGATCATGTAGCCAGTGGGCGTTTTGATCATTCTGGGCTGGACTGTAAGAACCCGGTCGTCCAAGGAGGCCGAATCTCCGTCATCAAGAGGCTGGAGTTGTGCATCAAAGCGGTTCCAAACGACCTGAAGCCGGGTAAGGGCGTTGTCATGCCACAAAGCCATGCCAGAACCGTCCTCATCGAGAATGAAGGAGACGGCGCGGGGGTTGATGGCTCCAGTGTCAGGAGAGAGTTCTGTCTGAGCAGAAGGCGTTCCTTCGCGGTTGACGGTCATGGCACGGACGCAAGTGACGGCTTGTTCGTTGTCACATCCGCCGCTCTGAGACCACATCACCACCGTGTCTCCGTTTTCTTTTCCTTCGATGTGCGCATCCCTGATTTCAAGGCCAGGAGAGCTGACAAGCAATGCCTCTCCCAACTGCTCACCTGTGGGAGAAATACGGCGCCATCTCAATTGTGATGCAAGATCCTCACGAACCCAGGTGAGAACAAAGGCCTCTCCATCCCAGGCAACAGCAGGTTGAATGTCAGAAACAGGGGGGGTTGAAGTGATGCGATCGATTGTGCCAAAGACAGTGGCTCCAGAAATGTCGGTGAGCATGTAGCGGATGGTGCCGGTGTCTTCGACGTCGTCGTCATCAGAGGCATTGGCTTCCTGCCATGCAACAAAGAAGAGGTCGAGGTCGTCGTTTGCAGCGATGGCGGGGAGGACGGCACTGTCGGTGTTGTTGACGGGCTGAAGGACAAGGAGGCCGTCAAAACCGTTGGGACAGCAGTTCTCGTCGCTGTCGCCGTTGCAGTTGTTGTCCTGGCCGTCACAGACAAGCTCAAGCTGGTCGGGGAAGCTGGCAAAGGCGGGGTTGTGTGCGATGTAGTCGGCCTCGTTGCAAGCGACATCAAGGCCGTCAACACAAAGAGCGACAGCGCCCTGGCACACGCCCAAATCGAGTTCGCAAGGGGAGGGGACAAAGTTGGCATCAGCGGCGTCAATGTCGCCGTTGCAATCGTTGTCTTGCCCGTCACAAATCTCGGTGGCGTCGTCGGTGGGAGCACACTCGCAACCGTTGGAGCCCTCGGCGTTGAGGTCGCCATCGGTGTCAAAGAAGCCCTCAAGGCACTGGTAAACGCATTCACCAGCCTCACAAGCGGTGGCCACAGCACCATCGAGCGCCGGACAACCCTCAGGCAAAACCACCCCGTCGTCCGCCTCGCCGTTGCAATCGTTGTCTATCCCGTCACACACCTCCGTCGCATCCTCGGTGCGCACACACTCACAACCATCGCCCTCGGCCTGGTTCAAGTCCCCATTGGCGTCCCCAAACCCTTCCGCACACTCATACACACACGCGCCCTGCGCACACTCCACCGCCCGAGCCCCCGCCAAGGCCTCGCACAACGCCTCCGGGTCACCATCGTCGGTCTCCCCACTGCAATCGTTGTCCAAGCCGTCGCAGATCTCGGTCGGATCCTCCGTCAGCACACACTCACACCCATCGGAGTCCGCTTCCCCCAACTCAGCGTTGGCATCCACAGCCCCAGGGACGCACATGTAAAAACACGCCCCCTCAGCGCAATCGACCTCCGCGTTTGCCAACGCCGGGCAAGGCTCACACCCACCACAATGGTCCGGGTCATCCACCGTGCTCACGCACTCATCGCCGCACAGCTCCAAACCATCCGGACACCCCTCGTCCTCATCCTCCACGTCCGTGTCCACCGCATCAGGCTCCACGTCCGCATCTTGATCATCATCGTCCTGGCCATCCTCGCCGTCGTCCCCGTCCGCATCGTCCACAATGCCCGTGTCGCCAGGGCCCTCATTGTCCCGAGTGCAACCCGCGCACGCCGACAACGACAACGCCAACAAGACCAACCACGCCCACTTCACGCCTTCTTTCATGACCCAGAACCTTCTGCTTCTTCACTTGTCAGACACCGCCAGAAATCCCCTCCCAGCAGCGCCCCCAGACTCCGCAGCGCCACACCAGACACACCCATGCCAAAACCAAGACCACGTCGCCGCCTCGGCCATCCACACAGGCCCACTACTGATGTTTCATAAGCGCCACATCCACTACAGTTTCTTTTAACCGCTCGCCTTGTGAAAATCAACGAATAAGCTCCCAGACTCAACCAAGCCCCGCACCCACGCAGCGCGCAAAACCCAGCCCCGGAGCCACCCGGCAAAATCACACACGGCCACCACGCTCAAAACACCCGTTATCGGGCGCACCCCGCCCCCAGTTGCCAAAAATCCACACCCCACCCCAAAAAACACCCCGCCCCCTCGGCCAACCCCCACCCGCACTGGCCTTTCAACCCAACGTGTTGTACCCTACACACGCCAAATACGTGTCCCGACACCAAACCCTCGCACGCCCCAACCACTCGGAGGGCACCCCACCGTGCAAGAAGTCGACATCCTCACCATCCTCGGCCTTGGACTCACGCTCCAGGACTACCAGGAGCGCTACCTCAAAGGCGAAGCCCCATACTTCGAAACCAACGACCTCGTCTTTGAATGCACACACTGCGGACAATGCTGCTCGCGCCCCGGCGTCGTCTACCTCACCGAACTCGACATCCTCGACATCTCAGAACACCTCCACATGACCCCCGAGGAACTCCAACAAGCCTTCCTCGTCGAAGAAGACGCCCAATGGCTCCTCGAAGTCACCGACGGCGACCAATGCCCCTTCTTTAAAAACGACCGCTGCACCATCCACCACGTCAAACCCCAACAATGCCAGACCTACCCCTTCTGGCCCGAAATCGTCGGCACACAACACGACTGGCACACCGAAGCCCTCCGATGCCCCGGCATCGGCAAAGGCCCCGCCTACACCCCCCAACACGTCCGAGATCTACTCCTCGGCCTCTCCCGCACCCCCTGAGGCGGGTTCAAAGCGCGCATATGCTCCTGGGGCTCGTTCGGCATAGCGCTGCTATAGCCCTCACTCACCCCAGTTCACATCTGCACACTTTGACCCTCGCCTCAGGTTCTCATTGCTGGGTTTGAGGGGGGTGGGATTGGGGGGGATTGTTTTGGTTCAACCTGACCATCCGTGAGCGGCGTTTTGGTATGGCCAAATGGCTCCGACAAGGTTCTGGATGGTGCTTTGGTGCTGCCAAATGGTCCTTACAAACTTATGAAAGGCACTTTGGCGTGGTTTGGAACGCTCCAGAATGTTTTGGAGCATCCTTTGGAGTCTTTAGCAGACTCCAGAATCTTCTGGAGTCTCCCAAGCCATGCCAAAGTGTCCTCGAGAAAATTTTGGTGCTTTCGCTGCCATCTCCAGAGACTTCCACAAACCCGCCAGCACCACCACACTGGAACTTGTTGGGGTAGGGGGTGGGTTTTATTTCGTGGGGGATAAAAATTTTGGGAACTTTTGTGGGATGCCGTTGTCTTGGGTGTGCAATGCGGACTTTGTCCCTTTTGGCGTTTTGGTATCCCTGGGGTTAGGTGTGTTGGGAACTGGCTTCACCCATCGGCAGGCAGAGCCTTGGCTGGGGTTGATCGTAAAGATCAGCGCGGGGGTGGTCTTTTTTCTCTTCTTTATGGCCATCCCCTGGCTGCGAGCCCCGCGTACGGCCCACATCGCTGGACCCGTGGCCCCCTACAACGTCGCCAAAGAAAAGGTCTTGATGATGCGGCCCCTGGGCGCACTTCTGGAACAGGACGTCGATGCGCTGGCCAGAGCCATTGAAGCCCGCGCGGGTGTTCCCGTGGTCATCCTCCCGCCCGCACCGCCGCCGCCAGAAGCCTTCGACTTTGAATCCGGCCAGTACGACGCCACGGAGATGCTCGACTGGTTGTTCATGACGCGCCCCAAAGGCGCCTGGCGCTACATGGGCATCCTGCCCGATCATATGGGAACCTGGGACACCCAGGATGTGCATGGTCTGGCCAGCCTCGACGAGGGGGTGGCGGTGGTGAGCATGCGGCATTTCCGCTGGGGACTGCGCTCAAATCAACCCATGAAGCGCGCCGCCGCCATGGATCAACTGGCCCGGGTCACCTTCCACGAGCTGGCCCACACCCTCGGCCTGCCACACTGCACCGACGACCGCCGCTGCCTGCTGCGCGGCATCACCGACAAACGCCAGATCACCCCCACCACCGCACCCTGCGACCAATGCGTCCAACGCATCCAACAACAACTCGGCGCCCCCCGAGACCCCCACCCAGAAGCCCAAGCCCTCGGAGACGGATACTACCGACGCGGCTACCACACGCTCGCCCTTGAACACTACCGCCAAATGCGCCGCACCGTCCCCTGGGACGCCGACGCCACCCACCGCGCCGAAGTCGAAAACCGCCTCGGCGCCGTCTTCCTCAGCCAGGAACTCATCGCCCAAAGCGAATTCCACGTCCACCGAGCCCTCCAACTCGACCCAGGACACGCCCCAGCCCTCTCCAACCCCGCCCTCCTCGAGGCCCACAAACACAACATCGAAGACGCCATCGGCATCGTCGAACAAGCCATGGCCCTCGAAGACGACCCCATCGAACGCCACGAGTTCAGCGCCATCTTCTACCTCGACGCCATCCAAGACGAAGGCGCCGCCCTCATGTCCCTGCGCAACTACCAACAAGCCGGCGGACAAGACGGACGCCTCCTGGCCGAACTCCACCGCCTCGAAAACCAAGGCTTCATCATCTTCGACATCGAAGAAGCCGAAGTCATCGTCGGCGCCTCCGAACCCTGATACCAAAAATGTGCCAAGCCCTCTCAAGGCACCATTCACAAGAATTCACGAAAGTCCTCCAACCCATCCTCACTTCGCTGAGTGCTCTCAAGGTGGCATCCATGAGAGTTTGAGAAAGCCCTTCAACTCATCCACCTTCCGCTGAGCATTCTCAAGGTGGCATCCACAAGAATTTGGGAGAGCATCTGCCCCCCTTGTGGGGGCTGTTTTTGCTCCACCGATGCTCTGCTGTACCTCGTGGCTCTCAACGAAAGACAAGCCACGGAATGGTTTACGCCATATACGGGACCGGTCCGTCCGCGTTCGGGGGTGGGGGGGCGCGCAGCCCCCACGAAGCG
>CAKZKQ010000392.1 GCA_937123825.1 uncultured Pseudomonadota bacterium | reverse complement strand
ATCTACGATGACATGCCCCTTGAGCAGGTCGAGCGCCTCCACATCCTGCACCATTTGGAGAAGTTTGGCGGCAACCGTTCGACCGTGCCGGTGTCCTGGTCCATGCGGATGCGGGCGCTGACGTCGATGGCGTGGGAGCTGAGGAAGGCCATGACGTCGTCGTGGACGATGCACAGGCGTTTTTTGAGGCCGTCTTGCCAGAAGTCGTCTTTTGGGAAGAGGAGTTTGCCGATGAAGGTGGCCCAGGGGGCGGCGTCGGTGGACGTGACGGTGAGGTCGAGGTCTTCAAAGACGACCTCTTGTTGCCCTTTGTCGCCTTTGACCCTCAAGAGGGAGTCGTTGGAGCAGACGCGGCATTCTTGGACTGTACCGAGGTCGCTGATGCCGGGGGGGGTGATGCCAGCCTCTTGCGCGTCACGGGCGAAGCGGGCCAGGAGGAAGGGGCTGGTGACCCAGGCGAAGGTCCCGGCGACGGAGCGCGCGGGCATGAGCAGGAGGTTGGCGTCGCCGATGGACACGGATCCGGCGTGGTCGGAGGCGCCGTCGGTTTCGGGTCCAAAGACCTTGAAGGTGTCTTTGCGGTGTTTGTCCACAGAGAGCGCCCGGAGGGTGCCTTTGATGGAGGAGCCGGGGATGTAGGGCATGCCGGTGGCGCGATCGCGTGCGATGGCCAGGTCAATGGCCCCAAGAGATTGGCCCGTCCCGGCGTGGACCGGCGAGAGGGCGTGGATGAGCATCAGGCGTGTGTTCATCGGGTTGGGTTCCTTTGTGGTGGTGTTGCGGGGTTATCGGGAGGTTTGTGTTTTGAAGTAAGTCAGAAAGCGCCCCAGCACGTCGGTTTGGCCCTCAAGCGGCCTTATGCGCGCGGCCTCGTCGGGGGTCAGGTCTATGGAGACAGGGTGTTGGTCCTTTGCGTGTTGGAGCACAACGTCCTCTTTGTCTGTCTGGGGGGCGGTCATCAAGAGCGCCATGGGTTGGTGCTTGCCTTGAGGGTTTGTGAAAGGGCGTATGATCAGCCGTGACGCGCGCCGCTCTTTGCCTTTGGGTTGGAGCTGTGCGTCGTCTGGGTCTTTGCTGTCTTTGAAGTGGAAGATGATGGGCATGCCAAAGGCCCCGCGTGGGAACTTGTCTTTGGGGGTCGCGGGGTTGGGTCGGTGGCGTGGGTCGGCTTGGCCGGTGAGTTTTCTGATGGCGTCGGGTTCGGGCCACTTGCTGCGACCTCTGCCGCCGTCGCCTGTGCGGGATTGTCGGAAGGTCATCAGGGCGTCGAGGCACGATTTCAGGGCTTTGTCAGGTGTTGGTTTGGCGTTGCCAAGGATGAGGCGGCTTTGAGCCAGTGAGGTCACGCCGTCGATGGGGGTGAGCGCGCTCCATCGTTCGATGAGTTCTTGGGGGTTGGGTGTGTGGTCAACGCCTGCGACAGCGCCAAAGCCTCGGCGCGTTCTGCCGCCGACGCCGCCAAAGGCCAACCATGCGTCGAGGGCGTCGCGGACATCGGCTTCATATTCTTTGGGTCCGACGAGTTTCAGTTCTGCGATGCCGTCAAAAATGCTCAGCTCGCCGCATTGCGGGTTGGACTCTTTTTGGGCCTTTGATGAGGGTTGGAGGGGGAACGCCCCGTAAGCGAGCGCTTTTTCATCTCTGAGTGCTCTGAGGTATCCCTTATTGAATTCAAAGACCCTCTTTGTGCGTGTGGATGTGCAGTTTTGGGTCACGGCGACTGAGACTTTGCCTTTTTGGCTGGCGTTGCCCCAGATGATGTCTTCGCGTTGGCGCATTTGGGTGAGGGTTGTTTGCGCAGTGCCGTGGGTGGCGCGCCACCAGAAGCGCAGCTGTCCTCGCAGGGCGGCAGAGCGGATCGGGGTGGTCTGGTCGTGTTCTTTGAGGTGTGGGTTGTTGGGGTCTATCCAAACGCCGCCGCCGAAGACGGGGGTGATGACCTGAAACTTTTGTTTGATCTCAAACTGGCCCCGCGCGAGGGGGGATTTGAGTTTGATGTCTGCAACCATGGGTTATGCCCTCCCTACGGCACAGAGGCCAAAGCCATCCATGCGATCTTGCGGGTCATCGCTGATGCTCTTGAACCAGATGTTGCTGGCCCAGGTGTCGGGGTCTACGCCGTGGTCGAGTTCGACCCAGTAGACGCTGCCGGCGCTGGCCATGCGGCGAGTGCATTTGGGCTGCCGTTTTTCGATGTCCCAGCCAGAGATGATCTCGGGGCGTCCGACGGCGGCGGCGACGAGCCGTGCGCCTTTTGGCAAGCCTTCGTTGGTTTTGGAGCCGGGTTTGAAGCCGTTTTTGAAGATGGCTGGTGTCAGGAGGATGAGGCGGAGTCGACGACAGCCTTTATACTGGCCGTTGTTGGGGAAGGCGGGCCATGTGGCGTGGGGGGTGGGTTTGAGTGCGCCCAGGCGGCGCTCTCCGCCCAGGATGACGGTCCCGGCCTGGAGGCGTTTGTGTTGACAGCGCAGGAGCAGGCCGAGTTCTCGGCGTTTGGAGAGTTCCAGGGCGCCCGTTGTGGTGGGGGGTAGGATGGTGAAGCGCAACATCTCGGTGGAGAAGAGCGCGCCGTCCTGTGCGGTGTTTGTGTGTGGGTCGATGGCGACGTGGGTGCGGCGTTCTTGTGGGAGGGCCGTGACGCCGTGGTCGGTTTTGTGCCGGGTGATGGGGTTTTGGGGAGGGTTGAGCAGCCACTGTTGGTAGTGTTCCCAGGACCAGAACATGGGGCCGTGGGTGGGTTTGTGTTTGCCGGTTGCTGCGTTTGGGGTCAGCAGCTCCAGGTCTCCAAAGCCGGTGTCGAGGGTGACATCTTCGGGGACGGGCTGTGGGGTTAGGCGGTAGAGGCGCGCCTGCTGGGGGTCGCCCTGGATCTCCATCCAGAGGGTGTCTTTGGGGGCGGGTGGCAAGAGCCGGAAGGTGTCGCCGTCGCGTTCTGCCAGCAGTGGGCCTTGGACGGAGATGGCGCGGGCGTCTTTGGCGTCGATGCTAAATTTTGTCCCTCCGGCGAAGCCGATGTGCGTGCGCAGCGCCCCAGCCAGCGTTGATGGCCAGGGGAAGGGGAGGGTGGTCATGGTGTTGTCGGCGGGGCGCGCGTTTCGGGCCATGATGGAGTCGCGCGGTTGGAGCCACCATGTGGCGGTTGGGTGGTTCATGGGTCCACCTCCTCTTGTGTGTGTCCGAAGGCGTCGTTGCGTGCGGCCAGAAAGAGTTTGGCGATGCGCAGTTCTTGGGAGAGTTGCTCGGCGAGTGTCAGGATGTCGCCGTGGTTGTCGGTGTTGAGGGCTTGGGTGAGGGCTTGGCGGACAAGCGGGGAGATCTCTTGGGTGCCGCCGCTTTCTCGGCGCCGCTTGACGACGCGTTGGACGATGGCTCGGATGGCCTCGTCTTGGGCGTGCTGCGTTGAGGGAGCCGAAGCGACAGGGGTGGGGACCTGCCAGACGCGGATGGCTTCGGCCATGAGGTGGGGGAGTGTGGAAGGGATCTCTTTGTCTTGGATCCACTTGGCCCATCGGGCGAGGCGTTGGTGCAGTGGGGTGTCGTCTTGGTCCCATTGGCCGACGGCCTTGAGTGTGGGTCCGCTGCGTTTGTCGACGAGGATGGCCAGCGCATTGCGGCCTGCGTCTTTGGCCATGCGCTCTGCTTGTCGTGCCAGCTCGTGGGCCCGGTCCATGCGTTCCATGTGGTGAACGATGGCCATGCCGACTGAGAGCGTGGGCATGTTCAGGTCGGGGTGGTGTTGTTTGAGCGCGTCGAGGTCTTTGAATTGTGGTTCGATGGCCTCTCGGAACGCTTCGCGCAGCGCCCAGGCGCATTGCAGCGCGGTGTGCAGTGGGACCATGGCCAGGACATCGTCGCCTCCGGCGTAGATCAGGCTGCCGCTGGCTTTGGTTACGAGTTGTTCGCACTGGCCGGTGAAGTCTTCGAGGGCTTTCCCGATCTCTCGGTGGCGTTCGATATCGCCCACCGCGTCGATGGCGCTGCCCATGCGGTCGCCGTCGGCCATGATGATGGCGTAGTACGGGGTGGGGCCGCTGGCGAGCTTGAGGGTGTTGAGGGTGCCTTGAACCGCCTTTTGGAGGTGTGTGACGACATCGGGGGGTGTGGGGTGGTCGGTGCGTGACGCCTCTTCGACGATGGATTCGACCCTGGAGGCAAAGAGGAGTTGTCCGTCGAAGCCGCGGCCATCGTTGTATTGAGCGAAGGTGCGGTTGACTGGGTTTGATGTGGGTTCAAAGGCTTGAGCGTCGAGCAGGTCTGTGGGGCTGGCCTGGGGAGAGGCGCCGCTGCGGATGCAGAGCCTGTCGAGGTCGATGTGGTGGTCTTCGAAGGTTCTTATTAGGTCATCGAGGGTTTCTTGTGCGTTGGTACCGATGGCGTTGATGCGAGTTAGGATGGGGGCCGCGGCCAGGTGGCTGGTGCTGTGGAAGGCGGGTTTGCGGTGGCCTCCAAAGGTCGTTTGGTCGTGTTGTGTCAGCGCGACCCCGACGCGTTTGAGCATGCCCACACCGCAGAGCCGCTCGGTGCTGTTGATGAAGTATTGTTGGCGCCGTTGGTGTGCCTTGGCGTGTTGGTTTTTGCGTTTGTGGGTGCGCAGCTTGTCATAGAGGTTTTCGTGGAGGACGGACTCGCGCTGGCCGTCGAGCGAGGACTTGGGGACGCCGACGCCGGCCATGTGTGACCATTCTACGGCGCCCCACGTGCGTGTGGATTTGCGCTGGGCGAGCAGTTTTTCGGCCCGGTCTCGGCAGGCGCGGTAGTCGCCGTTGTGCATCTTCACGGCGACCCAGAGGTACTCCATCATGTGCCTGAGTTGTACATCGGCCAGTTCGCGGTTGAAGTAGGGGTCGTTGTTGTCAAAGCGTTTAAAGGCGTCGTCTGCCAAGTGTGTGATTTCGTGGCGCATGGCGTCTTGGCCTGCCTGTGCGACCTGTGCTGGGTCTTTGCCTTGGGGAACGATGGCCAGGATTTTGTTGGCCACGGCTGGGTCTCGATCCGTTTGTTGGTGGAGATTGCCAGGGAAGATGAGCGCTCCTTCTCCGGCAGCGTCTTCGATGGCTTGTGCGGCGGCCCGTGCGACATCGCTGAGCATCCAGGAGCCAAACCACAGGTCCTGGCACTTGCGGGCTGAGGCGATAAAGTCTTGGATTGGCCCTAAACTGACAAGCAGAAGTTGATTCACGGTCTTGGTTCTCATCAATGGGGTTGGCGTGAGCCAGTTCATGGGTTCAGGTTTGGTGTTTTTTGAGTAGTCGAATGCTTTATATGGGGATGTTCAGTATCATTTAATGGCGGTTTTTATCAAGGCTTCTTTGGTTTTAGGCCCTCTTTTGTCTTGGTGTGTGTTGTTTGCACGCTGACAAGGGGTCGGTCAGGGGTTTTGTCTCTTGGAGGGTTTGCCTGCGGGCTTACTGACATTTAAATCGGACTTGCATAAAAGTTTGAGTGTCATGTCTGCAGTGGTGTGGATGGTCGAAGCTGTAGATGAGAGTGTTGCTACAGTTTTTTCCAAGGCGTATTTGAGGTGGGAGTGGGGAAGCTCAGAGCCGTGTTTCTTCTTTGCTTACCGGTGCGGCTTTTGAGGTGTGAGTTTTGCAGGCTGTCTGCCGTGCACTGGAGTTTTGTGCGGAATATGCCATTGATGCTTGAGTCAAGAGCATGTCTGGAAACCAGACCCACGAGTATCCGCATGGGAAAACTGCATGGACCTTGATGTACGGGGAGGCTGGTGTCGGATGGCTTTTGTTGATGTGGTGTTTGAGTGTGTTCACCCCATGTGTATGGGCGTCACAAAAACATCTGGAGTTTGAGTCCGGGTGTGGCAGAGACGGGCGTGTCGATGGTTGAAATCACGGCATTGGGGCCAAGCTCGTCCCAGAGTGTGGCCTCGACAAAGGTTAGCAGACGAAACTTTACCGAATCCCCTCCAAATTGGTAGCCAAGCCCTAGGTGTGCCAGGTAGCCAGTGCTTGGCGGGCATTGCCTGGGTTGGGAGTCGTTGCAGGCGCCAGCACCGGCGTAGATCCATCCCAGCGCGGCGTTGATGCGCACTTGTGGGTGTCCCAGCGCCCAACTGCCGCCCGCCTTGGCGGCGAGCCCCAGGCCTGAGCTGATGGGGTCAAAGCGCACGCCGGTGGTCAGTTCATAAGAAGCGTTGTCACTTGAAGCCAAGCTCAAACCCACCTCTGCAAGGTCTGGCACCCCGCTGCCAAGGACCACATCGGTGCGCAGGCCGGTGTCGGGCGAGCCCTGGGCCGATGCGATGGCGGCGCTTAATGAGATGCTGAGGAAGATTGCGGTGGTGATGTAGGGGGAGTGCGGTGCAGGCATCGTCGATGTCTCCTTGGGGTTGTTTGACCACGTCCATGTCTCCAGAATCATCAAGAAAGCATAGCCTGAATGTTTATTGGTACAAGAGGGTGGTTAGCGTTTGTTGCTGAGGGCTGTGGTTGGATGGCGTGTTTTCGGGGGTGGGTGGTGTGGTTTGGGGCGTATTGTTTTGTGAAGGGTGTGTGCCTGTGGTCAGAAATGCTCTTGCATGTTGTTGTGCAGAGTTTGGTTGTGTGCGGCTGTGAGCGTTGAGTGGGTGGGTTGGGTAGGGCGGTGTTGAGGCCGTCGAGTTTTCGGTGGTTCATCGATAAGGTGTTCACCCCTTGTGACGGTCATGCGGGCATTGATTGAAGAGATGGGCTTTGGCTTTTCATCTTGTTGGAGCTTTTCTTGCGCATTTGGTTTCCTTATATTTTCACGAGGGTTTGGGTCACAAATCCAAAGCGTGGCTTCTCATTTGTGAATCGAGCTGTGGCAAAAGAGCAGCTTTTATTAAAAGAGGAGGTCATGATGCGATTGAGATCCCTTTGGGGGGTGTTGCTGGTCTGTTCTTTGGCGTTTGGATGCGCCGAGGATGCTGATTTTGATGCAGACATGGAGTCTGAGGATGAGGCGCAGGATCTGGAGACTGGTGAGCAGGCCCTATTGTTCGACAGCGACGGCGATGGGGTCCTCGACCTTTGGGACAACTGTCCCAACGATTTCAACAGAAATCAGCTCGACAGCGATGGCGACAACCACGGCAATGTCTGCGATTGCAGTCCCTTCAACGCCAACATCTACCCCAACGCCCCGGAGGTGTGTGATGGCGTGGACAATGATTGCGATGGGGTGGTCGATGAGTGGTTGAAGGTCTATCAGTACCGCGACGCGGACGGTGATGGATTTGGCAATCCGTTCAGGAGGGCGTTTGCTTGCCCTGGCACACCCTATTACGCGACCCGGGGAGGGGATTGTGATGACAACAATGGCAACACCTACCCTGGCGCCGCTGAGGTCTGTGACAACATCGACAACGATTGTGATGGTTCGATCGATGAAGGGCTGAACTGCGGTTGGTGAGCGGAGGACTGCTCAAAGAGAACACTGCGCCCTGCGCAAAGGGCGCTCATCACATCCTCGCCAGGACCAACTTCAAGGCCATACCCCTCAAGCGGTTTGCCCCTGGTGTGCGGGTTGTTGCGTTTTGAGAGGGGCAGGGGAAGTGGGGAGGTTATGGGGTGTCTTCTTCGAGGTTGAGCCCCTTGCCTGAAGGCTCAAAACCCCCAAAATGCCAGACGATCTTCATCGATGTTGTTCTCTTGGTGATGGTCGCCGTTTTCATGCGCACCAAGTCGCAGCTCGGCTTTCCGCATGAGTTCCCTTCTGAGCGTTCGAGAGCCCTGCTCTATAACATCTCTGTGGAAGATGTGAACGCTCATGAGGTGGCATTGGAGAGAGTTGTCTGGATTGCCTGAGTTCGCCTCTTTAGTGCACTCCACGAGCCACTGGAGCTTTTCCTCTGTCAGGCCTTCAGGTTGTTCGCTGTCATCAGCCAAGGCAGCTTCCGTGATGTCTCTATCGTCGTACTGGCCGCCATCCCCACACCCAACCAGCACCACCAGGGCCAGCCCAAAAAGCAAAACGCGCATCCTTTATCCTCCATTGTTTGTGATGGGAAGAAGATGTGTGCGTGTGGGTGGGTCGTCAAGTTGCGTGGGCGGTCATCAAATTCTTCTCGTTACATCTGATTTCCACCGGCCACTCCGTGTGCTATTCGCTCTGGAATTTCTTTGACCAACCAAGCTCATCTAGCCTTTCCATCACCAAATCGATCTTGATCTCTTTGACGACGCCAGGGCGGCCTTTATCCTGAATCATAGCCACGGTGAGGGATTTGCATTTGACCTCTGGAATACCATCGGGACACACGTCGGCAAAGGAATACTCCCATCCCAGAAAGTGCATGGTTCTGTATTGTGGAGGAATCACTGGAAGGCCCAAAATAGCTAAGCTGTCCTTGCTCAGGGGCAACTCCTTATCCTTCGGTATAATCTTAATGCGGTATACTAGGGATGCATCAGCCCCTTTTAGGTCTTTTAGCTGGTAAAACTTTATCTCCTCAATGCGGTAAGGATGTTTGATGTTTTGGCTTTTTTGGATATCAAAGACGCATTTGGGGCTCGAAAATAGACTCTGTCGAGAGGCGATATTTGCTCTATCATCAAAGCAGTCGGCACCAACTTCCATCTTACTCAATACCAACTTGAGGTCTTCAGTTCGATCAGACTTCATGAAGTCCTGCCAGCCGAGGCCTTGTGCTGTTGTATTTGTTTTGCATGACGCAAGGCATGCGATAGCAGAAACAAACAGCACCACCAAGGCCAGCCTAAAAAAGAAAGCGCGCATCCTCTGTCCTCCATCGCCTATGATGGGTAGAAGATGTGCGCGTGCAGGCGGAGCGTCAAGTTGCTCAAGGGGTCAGTCGTCGTAGTAGCCCACCGTTGCCTGGATGTCTTTGGCGTAGTTGAAGATCTCTTTTAGGTCGTTGATAGGGACGCGGTTCTATTTTTTGGATATCAAAAATGCCCAGATATTTCTGAAGGAGGAGCGACATGGCAAAGTGTGATTCAACTGTCATTGGTAAATTTGCAGGCCAGCTTTATAAGCAGGGAGGATCGTGTTTGTTTGCTGTTTGGCAGGGGCTATGTTGGGTGGGGCGGCAGGATATTTAGCAGCTCATGGCCGCCATATAGGATATGGGATTGCGGGGGTGTTGGCGGGGGGGGTTACGTACTGGGGAGTCAGTTCTCATTCAGGCTCAAACTCCAGGCTCAAATAGCACTTTGCCAGCTTCAAATCGAAGAGAACACGCGTAGGTCGGCTGATTTCTTGAACCAGGATGCCTCGTTAGGACAGTCGCGTTTGTAGAGCCGACACCAGCAACGTTGCCAGTGGTCGACAACAGCCACGCCAATCTGCTGTTGTTGTCAGCTCAGTTGCCAGGGAGGTTTGTGGCCATTGTCTCGGGTTGGGCTTCGTTGCAGACGCCGCAGCCTGGACCATTGATTTCGCCCAAAGAGGTGTATTGAGGAGCAAAGACATGCTCTACCACCTTTTCTCCTTGGTAGGAGATGTGGATTTCGGCGTTGGATACGGTCCTGTCGAATTCATTGATGGGTGCCAGGACCAACCCTTCGATTTGATTCATCTGCATTCGCCCAGCTTCAACAAGGAAAAGCAGTCGGCATGTGTCGGTGGTGTCCCTGCTTGACGGCATCAGTCTAAATTCGCATTCCTCGCGCTGGCCATCAATGACAACCTCCACTTCATAGAGCCCGGTTTGGGTCAATGGCTGCGCCAATTGCACCTCGATTTCACTTTGACAGCCTTGTTCATAGCAACTTTGCCCACATCCAGCAGCCAAGGTAAGTCCGAAGGCGGCGCAGGTCATAAAGAGCGAGAGATGTTTTGAAGACACGTGATGCCTTCATTCAAATGGGTTTTGGTCTTGAAGTGGGGCATTGAGGCCCTTTGAGTGACCTAGAAACCGGTGATGTCAGCAAAGACATTGTCGTCCTTGGAGTGCTCGTAGAGGATGTCCGTGCTGTCGGTGATGACGTGGGCGAGTTGGGGCGCCGAGGCCTGGCTGATGGAGAGCGTCACAGTTTCACCGGGTGCGAGCGAAGAGACCCAGACGTAGGTGGTGCTCAGGTCTCCGTAGGCCGGTGTGTTGGTCTGGTCGACAAATACATCCACCCAGAACCCTCCTGCCTGCGTTTCTCCGTCGTTCTTAATCACCAATTCCAAGAGTCCATCGTTCCACCAGATGTCATCCAGGAGTGGGTTGGGCAGCTCGTTGCATATGTCGCAGCCTGGTGGATCGACTGGTGCCATGGTCCAAGGTGCGATGATGCACAGGACCACGCAGGCCAGGGTGGTTTGGGTTGTCTTCATGGGTTCCCCGCGTCTTGAGGTTCAGTTGAAGTGTCGGCTTGGTGGCGGACTCTTGGGCTGAGGCGAGGGGGGATGATGTGTGACGTTGTTGTGGAGATGGTTTTGATGATGACGCAACGTGCGGGTCTTTGGATGAGGGCAAGTAACCCGTGGGGTGTATTCAGTCTGTATACGCAAATGATTTCTATGTGTTGATTGTCGGTGTCCCCCTTGGCATCATCCTTTCTGGTGTTGAAATGCCAGGAAACAAGTCTTCTGGGGGGCTTTCGCAATGCGCAGTGGTGTTCTTGGAGTGGTTGTTTGTGTGCTCTTTGCTGGAATGGGTGTGTCGTGCTCAACAGAGATCTTTTACGAGACTCCGTTTGTTGAGGATTTGGATGCAGCGTCCGGTGATGTGCGCTCCAGTGATGTTTTGGGTTTGGAGGATGTGGGGGACGGTGCCCTGGAAGATGTTCTGGTGGGTGACGCTGTTATGGAGGACGCTGACGTTGATTTGCAGTGCGACGCGATCCACGTTCCGTTGCTTCAATTTTACATGTTTGACGCTGACACCGAGGTTGAGTATTGCGGCCCGGCAGCCATCACTGTTGAATCCCGTCATGGTCAATGGACACAAGAATGCGAGTGTGGAGGGGGATATGGGGACGGCAGTTGGTGTTACGCCGATGCCAATATTGGCGAAACCTCGCTCGTTACGGTCTTTGTGTCGGGGTACAAGTCGTTCCAGACAGAAGTGAGTCTTCCCTACGAATGCCATCCAGTCACATGGATCGAAGTGCCTTTGAAAAAGGTCGAATGATGGGTGTTGATGAGCACTGTGGTGACGTGCTTGGCAGAAGATGAGGGCTTGGTTTGCTGAGTGACTGGTCATCTGAGGGCGTGTGATTCAGAATCCGGTCTTCAGCCATTGAGTCTTTTCAACTGACTCAGAGCCACCTTTGGTTTCTGAAACGGTCCCATGTCCAGCACACCAGCGCTTGCCATGGCATATCCCTTGGTGTGGTCGTCTTGGATTTGGTGTTTTGGGTGGGGGAATGCCGACGGTGAGAGTCGAACTCACGCTCGTCGCCTTACAAGGGCGCCGCCTTACCACTTGGCCACATCGGCAACAGGCCAGACCGCAGGCGGCTTTGGTGGGCCGTCCCTGCAGGGCCTTGGAAAAATGGGTGGGATGAAGAGTGCCGATGGTGAGGATTGAACTCACGATCTCCGCCTTACCAAGGCGGTGCCTTCCCACTTGGCCACATCGGCATATTGGGGTGGCGGGATTCGAACCCGCGATCTCCTCCGTGTGAAAGAGGCGCTCTCGGCCAACTGAACCACACCCCAGGATGGCGTGTTGGGAGCACGTGGGGGTGGTGCTGCCATCACGTTATGTGTGCGCTTGCGCGCGTTTTGCATCTCAATGCGTTTGCACCGCCATGCTTTTGCCATTGCATGGGCCGCACCTTCGGGCCGGGCAGACCGTCTTGGTGTGTGTGCGGCTTTGGCAAAGGCGCTGATGGTGCAGATCGGGAACCAGGATTCGAACCTGGACTGCTGGGACCAAAACCCAGTGTCCTGCCGATTAGACCATTCCCGAGTGCGTTGTATGTGTCGCAGGCGGCGTGGGCGCCAGGGTGACGCGCCGCCGTTGCGACACGTGGCTTTCCTTGAGCAGGAGTGGTGCCAACTTGGTTTAAGCCGGTGATTGCGGGATCGAACGGGTTGGGGACGAGACTATGGGATAGAATGGGCGCGGTGCTTATCGTATGTTCTTGGCCTGGGTCTGGTGGTCTGGACACAGAGGTCTGGTGCAGGGTTTGGGGTGTGGTTGTGAGAGGTGGTCAGGAGGTGGGGTGAGATGGGTCGGATTGTGAGTTTGTTGCCTTCGGGCACGGAGATTGTGTGCGCTTTGGGGCTGGGGGATGAGCTGGTGGCGGTGAGCCACGCGTGTGATTTTCCGGCGCCGGTGGTCGATGGGTTGCCCAGGGTGACGTCGAGCATTTTGGAGCAGGGTTTGACGTCTGCGCAGATCGACGCGGCGGTGGCGGCGGCGGGGCTGGCGTCGAGGCCGCTCTATGCGGTCGATGGGGCGCTGCTGGCCTCTTTGGAGCCGACGCTGATCGTGACCCAGGGCGTGTGCGCGGTCTGTGCGGTGACGCCTCAGACGGTGGAGGGGGCGCTGTCGCCTTTGGATCTGGCGTGTCAGGCGCCGGTGTTGTCATTGTCGGGCGAGGATCGCCTGGGGGTGCAGGCGGATATTTTGGCGTTGGGGGAGGCGACGGGGCGCGGGGAGGCGGCCGCAAAGATGGTGGCGCAGATGGAGGCCAGGTGGGCGGCGGTGGAGGCCGCGCGTCCGGCGGCGGCGCCCAGGGTGGCGATGCTGGAGTGGCCCGAGCCGCCGTGGTTTGGAGGCCACTGGGTGCCGCAGCAGGTGGCGGCGGCCGGGGGTGTGGATGTGCTGGGCAGGCCGGGCCAACCAAGCGGGCGCACAAGCTGGGAGGCGGTGGTGGCGGCCGACCCCGAGGTGCTTGTGGTGATGGCGTGCGGCTTTGGGCTGGAGCGCAACGCCCAGGAGGGCAGGCGCGTGCTGGCCGAGATCGAGGGTCTGGCCGAGGTGACGGCGGTGAAGCGCGCCCAGGTGTGGGCGGCGGACGCCAACGCGCTCTTTTCCAGGCCAACGGCGCGGATCGTGGACGGGGCCGAGGGTTTGGGGCGGATTTTCAACGGTTTGGAGCCGGATCCTGCCCATTTTGTGCGTTTGGTGTGATGAAATGCGTGTCTGAATGTTGCCGGTGTGGGGCGCTTTGGGTGTGGGGTTTGTCCCAATAGCCCAAAAGGCCAATGGCCGCGATGCGGGGGCTGCGGCCATCATGGGCGCTTTCATGGGCTTGAGATGACCCGTGAGTTGTTAAGGCAGACTCTTGTGCCTGGCCGACACAACCATCACCTTGAGCTTACTCTAGAAGACATACAACCATTTTGAAGGGAAAGATCGAGGGCCAGGAATCGAACCTGGGTCTGCGGGTTCAGAGCCCACCGTCCATGCCAACTGGACCAACCTCGAATAAGGCGAGAGGCGCAAAAGAAGCGTCTCTTGGGATGTTTGTATTGTTTTTGGGTGGGGCGAAAAACTAAAAAAGGCCAAGCATGTCCGACCGCTTGACCCTGGTGTTGACCGATGCTCATTGCATGGCTTTGCCAGGGTCGTGTGGCACCGGACGGCCGTGAGGGCGAGTGGCCCTTACGACTTTGGTGCGCTGCGGTTTGATGGTTTGCATGATAAGCTCCTTTTATGGTGCGAGCGCCGTGGCTCCAGCCAGCGGCATCCAAATGGTGTGAACTCCAAGCGGACTTGGCAAGGGAAAAAATGAACCAGGCAGGATTCGAACCTGCAGCCTGCGGGTTATGGGCCCGCTGCTCAACCAATAGAGCTTCTGGTTCTGCCCCGGTGGCGATCGTTGCTCGCCGTTGATGCGTTTCGCCGGGGAGTGTCCACATCGGCCCCATTTGGGCGATGCGGAGGTGAGCGTCACAACACCCAGATGGATTGGACAACTCAAAACGTATCTTGCAAGGCCGCCCCTCGACGATAAGCATCGGCTTTGTGGGGGTTGCGGCCGCTTTGGTGGACGGCGGACGGTGGTCGTAGGATCAGTAAATGCGTGGTGTCGCTCTACCTGATAATCCCACAAATCGATCCAACGGCCGTCCATGCATGGGCATGCGACTGACGTACATGATCTTCATGTTTTGACCTTCAGACGAAGTTGTATGCGTGTCATGCCGAACGAATCGGGCAGGAATCGAACCTGCGGCCTACGGCTTAGGAGGCCGTCGCTCTATCCAACTGAGCTACCGATCCAAATTTGACCGCTGCAAAGCGCTCGCCTCACAGCCCGGCGACCGCAGTGTGCGTTGTGGTGTCGCCGTGACGTTGCTGGGTTAGAGCAGGGGCCGTGCCAACCGGCTCCAATATGGCCAGAGGTCGTGCTGGTGGGGGTCGAGCCCCTTTGCAATGCCGTACATGATGGCCCGCGCTGATACCCACAGATAGGATTTGGATAAGACCAGATAGTGGCAACCGCGGGCCGTGCCCCCGGTTCGTCTGTGTTCGCCCTTGGCGCGTGGGTTTGGGACTGCGGCGGCAGCCCGATCAAAAGGCGAGCTTCGCCGCCTATGAACCTGCCAGAACCGAACGAGCCCAGGCGGTCTGTTGTCGGCATGGGGTTTTGTGGTCGGTATGAGGCGTCAGGCGTCCTGCCTGGGATGCGTCTGGTGTGGGGGGAGAATGCCGGGCGGTGCGCGATGATGCTCAAGAAAAAGCAAGCTCGAGTCTCTTTCCGCCTTGCCTGGAAATCAGCTCGAGCATGCCAATGTATGCGTTCCCGTGACAGAACGCTGGAGCAGTGCGACGCAGAAAAAGGACCCTATCCCTGCAATCGCCCCACACCTTGAGTTGTCTTGCCCCGTCAACGGAGAAACAGGGCTTCAACGGCCTGACCCGATGGGGGTTGAGCCAGACGGAGGATTTTGAAAGTCACTTTCAAAACCGTGACCAAGATTTAGTGGCTCTCTGTGGATGTGTCAATGAAAAAGATTTTCAATTTCATGTTTTGGAACGCCCCACGGCCCGTCTGCTCGGAGCGGAGCGTGTTGGTGCACCCTGCCCAGCAAGGCGGCAAAGGTGTGCAAGACAGCAAAGAAAGAGGGAAGGGATGGCGCTGTGCGGCGGCCCGGAACGGATTTGAGCGCCCATGCAAGGTCATGGACCCGCCACACCGGAGAGAGGTAG
>CAKZKQ010000391.1 GCA_937123825.1 uncultured Pseudomonadota bacterium | reverse complement strand
TCGTCACGGGAAAGGTCCCCTTCGACGCAGAAACGCCCCAGGCCATCTGCATCAAGACCTTGTGCAACCAGCACCTCCGGGCCAGCGAGTTGACCCCCGGCCATCCGCACGAACTGTGCGCGCTGATCGACCACTGCCTGCAAAAAGAGCCCTCGGCGCGACCCGTCAACGCCGGTGAGCTTCAACGCCTCTTGACCGACGCCCTGGCAACACTGCCAACCGGCGCGCCAGCGCAGCAGGTGCAGCACGACGCGGCTCAATCCAAAGCCCCACCCCTTTCAGACCAGCACGAGGCCACCCAAACGCCCGCCTTTCAAAGCCCGCCGCGCCCCACACCCACAGCAGAGCTCACCGTCCCCTCTTTCACCACCGACGAATTTGGCGCCATCTACGGCGACACCCATTCTGCTTCGAGCGCCCAGGAGCTGCTCGACGACATGGTCGCAGAAGTCGTCGACCACAACACACAGGCCGCCTGGCAAGCCGAGCAGACGCGCCCACTGACGCAGGACTCTACCCTGATCCAGGCACTCTACCAGGTCCATCAGACCGATGAGTATGAGCCCATTCGTGTCATGGCGTCCCACGGCCCCAGCAGCGCCCAACCACTGCGCCCCGTCGCCCCGCTGCCCCCGATGGACCTCCTGGACACCCAAAACACGGGCATCTGGGACCCAAAGACCAGCAAACGCACCCCAAACTCACCCAGCATCACCCACAAACTGGCCCCTTTGCCGCCCAAAGCCGCCCAACTCACGCCACACAACGGACTCGAAGCCCTGGACCCACCAAACGACAATAGCCTCCAACCCAAAGAGATCGCCGCCGGGCTGGCCTTGCTCCTGCTGACGCTGATCCTGTTTCTGGGGATCTTGTTGCACCCCGCCACCCAGGCCAACCTGCTCAAAGGCCTCGACACCCTCACCAACACCTCCAGCGCTGCTCCCACAACCACGGCCCCTTCGGATCCTTGACCTCGACCCAGGCCGTCGCCACGTCACTGAACCTTGAGCTTTTTGTGGTCGGCAAAGACTTGCTGGCACTCCTTAAAAGGCACACCGCAACGGTTGAGCTTAAGCAAACGCAGCGCGCCAATGTGCTCTGAGGCCGCCAACGCCTTGACCCCCGCCATGCCCAACCCAGGATTCTGGGACAAATCCAGCGTTTCGACCGTCGCCAACCCCGGCCAACTGGCCAGCGCCGCCGCACCCTTGTCCCCAAAATGATTTCGGCCCAGCTCCAACCTCCCCAGCGCGCCAAAACCACTGGCCCCAGCCAGCGCCTTCAACCCATCATCGCCCACACCACAATCGCCAAGCGGCAGGTACCACAACCGGCCCAGTCCACAGGCCGCCAACGCCGCCACACCCTGATCCCCAATGGGACACCCCCGCAAAAGCAGGTGCGTCAATGTCTCCAGTTGACCCGAAGCCGCCAAGGCCTCGATCCCCACAGGACCAACGCCTGCGCCCCACAGATACAAGCGCTCCAGACCCTCAAACTGCCCCCGGGACACCAGCGCCGCCACCCCTTCATCGCCCAGCGGGCATCCACCCAGGTTCAGGCTCCACACACTTTGTCTCAAGGGCGACGACGCCAACGCCAACGCCCCCGCGCTGCTAAAGCGGTTCGAGCCCAACTCCAACTCTCGAATGCTTGATGGCGCTGTCTGCACCCACGCCTCCAAACCGGCATCGGTCGCCCCAACCTTGGTCAACTCCACCTTCTCCGCGCCGCCGAGCCTGACGCGAGACAACGCCGCCATCCCCACATCCCCAAACGGGTTATGGGACAACTCCAACGACCGCGCCCCATCAAAGACGCCGCCGTCCACCAAGGCCTCAAGGCCATCGGGGCCCACCGTATTCTGAGTCAGGCTCAACTGCTCCAAGCCTTCGGCAAAAGCCGCCTGCGACAACGCCCTGGCCCCCACATCGGTCAACCCCACCCGGTACAAAGACAAGGCCTTGAGGTTGCCCAGATGCTTGGACTGCGCCAACGCTCTGGCCCCATCATCTCCCACCGGACAAAAGGACACCGAGAGCGACTCAAGGTTGGACAAAAACGCCGACCCGGCCAACGCCGCAGCCCCCTTGGCGGGCAGGCCGCTGCTCGACAAACTCAGGTGCCGAAGCGTCTCCAAACGCCTGGATCGGGCCAACGTCACCGCGCTGCGAGGCCCCACCTTGGCGTACGTAAAAAAGAGCGCCCGCACCAACGGCAACCAATTCGCCTTGCGCGTGGTCCAATCCTTGACCGTCCGGGTCCGAAACGCCCGCACCTTGTCGGGCCAACCCTCCAAAGGCCCCTCCACGTACTCCAGCGCCTGGGACAAGATCGCGCCCTTAAGCGGCTGAAGCGCCTGACACAACAACTGCCAGTTCTTCTGGGTCGGCTCGGCATAGACCAACCCCCGCAGCTCCTCCAACACCTCATTCCACGCTCTGGACATCCCCAAACCTCCCCAATGCACCGCCCCAAACACTCAAAACTCAAGCCGAATGGACTCTTCCAGATGCGCCGCCTCAAAACGCTCCTGGAAATAGACCAGCGCCATGTCCACAAACGCCCTCACCTTCGGCGGCATGAACGTCCGCTCCAAATACACCAGCCACATCCCCACCTCACCGCCAAGCACCCCAGGCAGTATCTGCTCCAGGCGACCTTCCTCGATCGCCTGCTGAACACCGCGGTCCGGCAACAACGCCACCCCATGGCCGCGCAGCGCCGCCAACAAATGGGCATTGAGATCATTGCATGAAAACCGACCCGAGACCTCCACCTGACCACCGTCACACGTCGGCCAGGAGTGCTTGGCGCGCTCCGTCCCCGCCATACCCAACACACAGTTGTGCGCCGCCAACGCCTCGACCGTCTGCGGACGGCCGTGGCGCTCCAGATAGGCGCCAGAGGCCACCGCCACCAACTGACCCGACCACAACCGCCGCGCGATCCAGTTGGGCTCCAATCCGCCCCCCGCACGAATCACCACGTCGATCCCCTCGGCGACCAGATCCACAAAGCGGCTGGTGACCACCAACTCCACCGTCACCTCGGGCCAGCGCTCCATGTACCCAAGCACCAACTCTCCCAAAAAGACCGCCGCCGCCCCCGGCGGCGCGCTGACCCTCAACACACCCCGGGGCGTGTCGTCCAGATGCCGCACCGCCTCCTGGGCCTCGCGCGCCGCCACCACCAGGCGACGCGCCCGCTCATAAAGCGTGTGCCCGGCCTCCGTCAGCACCAAACGCCTCGGCCCACGGTGCACCAGACGCACCCCCAGGCGCTCCTCCAAACGACCCAACTGACGGCTGAGCGTCTCGCGCGGCACCTCAAGCTGCCTCGACGCCGCCGAAATGCTCCCCGCGTCCACGATCGCCACAAAAATCTCAAAACCCTCGCTGGCCTCATGCATCTGGCGTCCCTCTCTGGCAACCTGTGACGTTTATGCACACCCAACGGCCAAAACAAAGCCGTTGTGCGCCAAACATAACAGCTTTAAACTCCATCCAGCAACGCAACGAGGCCTTTCATACCAAGATGCAGACGAAAGGCTTGCTTTGTGGCGAGCAATGATGAGTCCCAGGAGCTGAAGTTCTCAGCGATAAGCCACAGGTTTGGGGCGAGCAATGATGGATGCTAGAGGCCGAAGTTCCCAACGATGAGTC
>CAKZKQ010000390.1 GCA_937123825.1 uncultured Pseudomonadota bacterium | reverse complement strand
CAATAGCGCTGCTATGGCTGCGCTCGTCCTGAGGCGTCTGACATCCATCATTGCTCGCCCCAAACCTGTGGCTTATCGCTGAGAACTTCGGTCCCTGGAACTCATCATTGCTCGCCACAAACCAAGCCTTTCGTCTGCATCTTGGTATAAGATGCCATTTGCTCATATCGACCGCTGTGCTGCGCTCTTTTTGCCCACCATTTCCTTCCTCTGGCCGTCCATCGGCCCTCCTTGCCCCCATTTGAATCCATGACACTTCGTGCTCATCCTCTTTTGTGAGGAAGGGCACTGCGGCAGCCCAGGTTGTGTCTGGGGTCGTCGGTGCCGGGAACAACCATCCAACGCGGTGTGTTGATCCTCAGGTCCCGTGTCTGGGTGGAGCGGGGCATCCCATCAGGGCCTGCGTGTGAGGTCGGAGGTATGGAACGGACGCTGCTGCTCAATTCCACTTATGAACCCTTGCTGGTCATCACGTGGCGCAAAGCCATTGTGTTGATGTGTTTGGAGAAGGTCGAGACGTTGGCGCACTACGAGCGCCGGGTGCGCAGCACCAGCATGGCGCTCAACGTGCCTGCGGTGGTGCGCCTCTTTAAACGCGTGCGTTACCGGCCATCCACAGTCCGCTTCAACCGCACCAACATCTACACCCGAGACAAGTACACCTGTCAGTATTGCGGGACGGTCGAAAGCCGCGGTGAGTTGACCTACGATCACGTGGTGCCGCGCAGTCGGGGCGGCAAGACGTCGTGGACCAACATCGTGACGTGTTGCAAGCCCTGCAACCGCCGCAAGGGCAACCGCACGCCCGCCGAGGCTCGGATGAAGCTCTTAAGGCCTCCGGTCAAGCCCGATTGGTTGCCCGTCCTTGGCAGCACGCTCATCACGAGTGAGCCTCCCGAGGCGTGGAAGCCTTTCTTATGGTGAAGGCTGCGCGTTGATGCCCCAGTCGTAGGGGACAAAGGCGATGGGGTGTGTCTGGGCGGCCTGGAGCTGCGCCCTCAGCGGTGGTTTGGCGTATTTGAGCCAGTATTGCGGCAGTGAGGGCGCCTCGGCCTCAAAATCCGAGCGAAACCAATCAAAAATCGAAGAGGCCTCGATGGTGCCCTGGTCTGTGTTGACGCGGACGTTGCGGGGTTCGTTGACCATGACCTCCATGACGAGGGTCAGTTGCTGGTCGAGCTGGTCTGGGGTGAAGGCGAAGGTGGCCAATTTGGGGCACCCTTTGCTGGCGCAGTTGATGGCGGCATGGATGCGGGCGTCGCCGTAGCCTCGGATGATGGTGTTTTCGAGGTCGTAGAGGTTGATCCACTGGCCGCCGAGTTCAAAACGCAGGCTGTAGAAGAACCCTTGACCGTCTTTGAGCTTGATCAGGCTCTCAAACTGGACATCCTGCACACTTTTGATGGGCCAGTGTTGGATCACGCCCCAGAAGACCAGGGCGTTGTAGGCGTTGATGTAGTAGGTCAACTGGTCCTGGCGCGTGGGGAAGAGCGCGGGGTGGCTGGCGGGGCTCCAGCGGGCCAGCGCTTCCAGGTACTGTTTCAGCGCTTTGTCTTTGGCCATGCCCACATAATCCACCTGTCCCTGAGCGTCGACGTGCCGTTGTTGGACGCCGCCAAGCAGGTGGTGTGGGAATTGTCCGGCGGCGGGCTTCTCGACGCCGGTTTTGGCGGGGGAGGGCAGGTCGGCCTGTCCCAGCAAGATGCGTTGGGGCAGGCCTGTGGCCAGTGAGCCCAGTCCAATCAGCACCACCACGACGCCAGCCACTGCGGCCATTTTGATGCGGCCCATGTCTTCCCTCCCAATTGTGGGGCTGCCGGGTAAATCCAGGCAGGTGTGTTCTTCTTGAGGCCACCTCAGTAGGGGGCTCCTTTCATGGTGCTGGTGGGGTGGTGGGCGTTACTTTTTGGGTGCGGCGGCGGTTTGCGTGGATTCGTACCAGCCCCAGTAGGGGGGTTCGAGGCCGGGGACTTTGGCGTAGGCAAATTTGTAGCCGCGGCGCTTCCAGTATTGGCGTTCTCGGGCGGAGGGGTTGGGCGGCGCTTTGGCGATCCTGGGGTGTCGGATCAGGAGCGTGGGTGCCCATTTGAGGACGTAGGGTTCGGGGGCGGACTTGGAGTGTCCGGGGCGTCGGCCGCTGGAGGTGACGTTGTGGGCGGTGTAGACGTCGTTGAGGGCCAGCAGATCCAGCGTGCGGTGCTGGGCGTAGAAGGGGATGACGCCGGCGGCGGTGGTGGCCAGTGTGGTGTCGGGCGGGTAGGCGCTGTGGATGTATTTGCCGATGGCGGTGGTTTGTCCGACAAACATTTTAAGCCAGCCGATGGAGTCGACGCCGCGGTCGCTGCCGATTTCCAGTGATTTTTGAGTCAGCCCCCAGTTTTGCACCGCCAGCGCGGCCACGAGCGTTGCAGCGGCGAGTCCAGAGCGCCACTTCCAGGCGCGGCCAGGTTGGCTCTGAGCCTGTTGGTCGCGCAGCCCTTCCCACAGGCTGACCAGACCTTCCTGACCGACAAAGGCCAGCACGGGCAGCAGCGGCACGTAGAAGCGGTATAGGGCCATAAAGTCGCCGCCGACGCGGGCGTAGTAGAGCATAAAGGGCACCGCGACGGTGCCGACCAGGGCCTGGAGGCGCCAACGCTCAGAGATGGTGCGCCAGGGCAGCAGCGCCAGCGGCGCGATGAGCCAGATGTGGCAGTCCCAGACAAAGCCGCCAAGGTAGCGCAGTCCAGCATCCCACATGGGCGAATCGCCCTTGGCGTAGTAGGTGTTTGGCCAGACGTAGCCGTAGTAGTTGAAGCGCCACAGCCAGTAGGGGATGTAGACGGCCAGCAGGCCGCCGCCCCAGATCCAGTCGAGCTTGGAGGGCAGCGGTGAGCGGCGGCGGATCATGCCCTCGATGCCGCGAAAGAGGCCTACCAGACCAACGATCAGCAGTCCGTCAGGGCGAGTCATGGCGGCCAGGGCGAATGCAACGCCGGACCAGGGTTTTTGGGCATCGGTGGTGATTTCGACGTAGGCGCGCAGGATGCCGACGGTGATGAGGAAGGTGAAGAGGGAGGTTTCGAGGCCGCCTTCGGTCCAGGCGGCGAAGGCGGAGTTGAGGGCGAGCCACAGGGGGGCAACGGCGAGCCAGAGGGGGTTGCGCGCGGCGGCTGTGGCGGCGTCGAGGCGGTTGCGGTGCCACCAGCGTCCGAAGGCAAAGACGGTGGTCAGCGAGCCGAGGCCAAAGCAGACCCCCAGGGCCTTGCTCCAGGGAACGGGGTCGCCGCCGAGCGCCATGACGCCCGCGATCATCAGCGTCCACAGGAAGTTGGTGTATCCTTCGACGCGCTCGCCGGGGTTGTACGTCAACTCTCCGTGGCGCACGAGGTTGTCGGCGTAGCGAAAGGAGATGAAGGCGTCGTCGTTGATGAAGTCAAAGTGGAGCGCGTGGAGGATGAGGACGGCGGCGGCGACTGCGAGGCCCGCCAGTGCGACCGGACTGACGCCCTGCAGACGCTGGGGTGTGTCCATCTTGCTCGACAGCCCTTTGGGCTGGCTTCGCGCGGTGGTGTCGGTCTGTGAGGCGTTGGCCTGAGGGTCGGGGGAGGCCGGTGTGGGGTTGGGCTGGCTGCTCAAGACGACATCGCCTCCCAAAGCGTCTCAAACTGCTGCTGGAACGCTTTGACCATGCGGCGCTCGTCGGTGGCGATGATGTTTTCCTGGTTGTGCTTGGCGGCGCTGCGCGTCCAGTTGTAGCTGCCGGTCAGGAGGATGGCGTCGTCAAAGAGGGCAAACTTGTGGTGCATGTGGTGGCGGCTCTTGTCGAAGCGGACCTCGATGCCTGCGTCGATCATCCGCTCAATGTCCGAGCCCCGGTCCATGGACTTCATGTCATCGGTGATGATCCGCACCTTGCGGCCCTTGGCGTGTGCACGCGTGATGTGGTCAGAGATGTCGTTGTCCGTGATGGTGAAGACGCAGATGTCCATGTGTGAGCGCGTGGTGCGGATGGCCTTGACGATCCGGTCGCGGCACTCGGTGCCCGGGCTGAAGAAGGCCTTGGCGTCGTGGCCGTAGTCGACCTGGGGCCGGGCCAGGACCTTGATGAGCGCCTCCAGCCAGTTGAGTCCCGAGGTCGTGTCGGGGACCTTGGCGAAGGTCTGGCGCGCAAAGTCAAAGGCGCGGTTTCGCAGACGCGCCATGTCGTCTTCGTCGGCGTTCTCAAGGATCTGCTTCAGCGCCCGCTCTTCGGCGCGCGACAGGCGTTGGTCCTCAAAGGTCATCTGCAGGATGCGGTCAAACTCCTGATCTTTCATGCGTGGGATCCTTTATGGGTTGGGATTTGGTGGAATGCTGAACATGGCTTCAAGAAAAGAGCAGTGGATCTCAAAGCCCAGCGCCCGGTAGAGGGCGATGGCGCCGTGGTTGTCGGCGTGGACGTTGAGCGCGACCTCGTCGACCTCTTGATGGAGCGTGTCGACGAGCGCGGCGACGGTGGCCTTGCCCAGCCCTTTGCGGCGGTGCTCGGGGGCGGTGGTAATGTTGCCCAGCGCGGCCACAGCGTAAGACAATGAGTGCACATGAATGCCTGCCACGGCGCGCAGCCCGTCTTCACCCCGGATGCCGACGTAGCGGCCGGTCTGGAGCATCCTGGGGTCAAACCAGTTGCCGGGGTAGCTGTGGGCGTAGAACTCAAGAAGCTCGGGCAGGTCTGCCTCGGTCAACGTCTGGACCCTGGAGGTGTCGATGCCTTTGGTTATGGGCTGGCCGACCAGCGCCATGCGGTGGTGCGGGCCGTTGGGGTCCATGCGCCAGCCCTGGGCCTGAAAGATCGTCTCAAGGCCGTGCTCGATGTGGGCGTAGAAGCGCCTGGGCAGCAGCGGTCCGAGCTTCTCCAACAGGTCGCGAAGGTGCTGGGGCTCCTGATCGAGCGCCAGGAGCGTGGGGACGTTTGGGGCCAGGTAGAGCAGCGCCACCGCCAGCAGCGGCCCGTCCCGGTCCTCTTTGAGGCCGTACCACTGCGTGCTGGGCCAGAAAAAGGGGTCCAGGTCCCCCAGCGCGTAGATGTGGCGGCGGCTGTCCTTGCCGAGGAAGTCGGCCAGGGCCTGACGGTCGTGGACGCTGACCAGGTGTGTCATGGATCGGTTTCGTTTTTGCGTTGTCGTCGTTCTCTGCGCCGCTCGGCCTGGTTGCGCAGGCCACGGCTGCGGATGACCGGCCCCAGCGTCCAGACCAGCTCGGGCAGCGCCGCGCTCAGGCGCGCCAGCCAGCCGCGCGACTCGGGCAAGGTGATCTCCAAAGGCCGCTCGACCAGCGCGCGGTCGATGATGGCGCGCTCCAGGTCGTGGACCGTCAGCGGCCGCGGGTTGGAGAACGTGAAGGCCGCCGCGTCGTAATCCATCTGCTTGGTGAGCATCGGGGTCTCGACCGCGTCGGGGCTGATGACCGTCACGTGGACCCCGCGCGGGCGCAGCTCCTGGGCGATGGCCAGCGAAAACCCGCGCACGGCGTGCTTTGAGGCGCTGTAGAGCGCAATCCCCGGCACCGGCGCGATGCCCGCCAGCGAGGCGATGTTGATGATGTGGCCGTGGCCCTGGGCGACCATCTGGGCCGCCGCCGCGCGCGAGCCGTAGAGCGTGCCCTTGGTGTTGACG
>CAKZKQ010000389.1 GCA_937123825.1 uncultured Pseudomonadota bacterium | reverse complement strand
AGGCTTGGAGTCACGACAGTGACTCTCAAGAGATGGACACTGGAAAGTGCCATCTCTTAGACCTTGAGATTCTCTATGATGATCGAAAGGCTTGGAGCCTCTTTGGCTCATGACGTTACAATGGCCGTTGTCGCTGGTTCGTGTTGAGCGAACTCGGTCTAGCGAGTGGGCGCGGGAACGTGAAACCAGTTGGTCAAGGGTGTGCTTCCACGCAAGTTCTCTGGACAAGACCAATCGTCACACTCCAAAAGAAGTTGCCACAACCCCTCACCAAGTTTGATCGAAAAGCTGCCGTCCGATGACAAATGCACATCCCACTCAAAGCGACTTCTGGGCGCATCAGCCAATGCGCGCCGACCTTGCACAGCCAAAACCCGAACCTTTTCCAATAACACGCTGTCCAACGCAAGCTGACCGCTGACTTCCAATCCATGTGTGGGCTCCAAGACGAACGTCTGATCCCCCACCACATCCAACTCACCCAAGCTGGTGTATCCGCGCGGGACACTGCCCAGTATAGGATTATCACTTGATGACTGGTAGAAGCCGACGCTGTAGGTTTTGCGCATCTGACGACGCACTTCGAAGGGGTGCCCCTCCACTCCGTCCAATAGAACTTGCTGCAAGAACTCCAAACCAAACAACCCATCCCTATCCATGGCAATCTCAAAATCGACCATACCAAACGAATAGTCGATCACAACATCCTCCATTGGACCAGACACCTCGATGGGTTCTCGTTCCCAATTTTCTGTCATCACTGGCACTGTGCCTGTCATGACATCAGTTGAAAAGGCTGGGCCCTCACCTGGCTCGAACACAGGCCTCAACCCAAAGCTCAGAAACGGATAATAATCCCCTCCAAAATCCCCATCATTGACGACCAACTCCCCTTCCAGGGTCACAATCGCAGTTTGGATGTCCAGCCCCTGTGTATCACTTTGAATCTCAACCCCTGTGGCCTGATAAGATCTTCCAAGTTCCCAATGCTCAACGTAGATGTCGTAGACCCCCGGCAGTACCCCAAGAGCAAATTCACCGTCGTCAGCAGACACTTCTGTATCAAAAAAGTAACCGGCATCTCTGTCCACAAAAACGACAACCAGATCACCCAAAAGGTCCCTCTCTCCTCGCTCCAACGAGAAGGTGCCCGACACGCTGAGAAAATCAAACTCGACGTTGATGGTTCCTTCCGGAGATGCCTCCACAACGATGTCTCCTACCGGATGGGTCCCAACTGCTATAAAGGGATTCATCTTCACAGCAGCCCGGTAGGTCCCAGCACGTATGAAGCTTTCATGATTATGCTGCAAACGGTAAACCGAACCATCATTACCGTACAACATCAAGATTGATCCCTCCGACGGTTCACCATTGATCAAAATTTGAGACTTTCGCCTCAGCGCAGGTCTCCTGGGCATATCAATCACCACTGAACCAGAGCCTTGCACATGCAAAACCCCTCGTCGTCGCCATCCACCGCTAACCGCGGGAGAACTGAGTGCTTCAACAAGCACCGAGTAGTGGCCCGCATCCAAGTTCAACTCCAGTAAACTCGACTCCGTCGTGTAGGACTCGCCCTGAAGTGTCGGCTTGAACACTGACACACGCATTTCCTGATGATCTTCTGGTGATATGACATCCTGGTCCAACGTAAACTCCAGCAGAACTTTGTGTTCCCCTGGCTCGCTGGCGGGCCCAACCAATCCCACATTCCAAACTCCCCCGTGAACATCTGGAGCACAAGCCCAACCTCGCGTATCCACACCACCCACATCACCTACAAATGCTTCGCAATGCATTCCCTCAGGGCACATGTCCCCATCGGGTTCGCAAACCAACACATTTTCGGTGTGTGTCGCAGACAACGTTTCCACCATGAGCTCCCCCAACCACTCAATCACCACAGGACCATCTGCCATCGGCTCGGGTTCTGGTTCGGGCTCGGGTTCGGGCTCGGGTTCTTCATCGGGGAGTTCATCATGAATCGGTTCATCCTCCTCAAACGCCACCCCAACGTCCTGCTCGCCACACGCCAACAAAGACACCGCCACGCTCCACCACAACAACACCACACATGCTCTCTTCATCACCCAACGCTCCGCACAGTTCAGGTTGACATCATCGCACCTGGGATTGCACAAAACGTAAACAACATTTACAAAGAAACAACAGTTCACAGAAATTATTTTTTACAAACGCACGCCTACACCCCAAGAGGCCCCCGCCAAAAGGCCCTCTGGATCCACTGATGAACGGTGTCAATGCAGAGGATGAGTGGTGTGGGTGTCGTTCAGGCTTGCCAGGAGCCCGTGGCTTCGGCGTGCCAGCGGATGGCGGAGAGGACCTTGGAGGCATCGCGGGGGCCGAGGCGCGCGGTGCGCATGTCCTGGCGGGGCAGGTGCGCCAGGGCGTCGGTGGCACGTACGGGCATGCTGAAGGAGATGCGGGTGACGTCGCTGGCGCCGGGGCCGTTGCTCTGCGAGAGCGTGACGTGGAGCATCTCAAGCGGATTGGCGCGCTGGTCGCCGTGGCGCGGCTGAATGGAGGCGGTGAACTTAAAGGCGCGGCCAAGGTCAATCCGGTCGGCGCCAGTCGAATTGTCGGGCGCTCCCTCCCAGGCCAGCAGCTCGCCGGGAGCAACCTTGAGCCAGGATTCGGCCTGCGGGCCGGTGTTTCGCCACCAGGACACGGCGCGCTGGGCAAAGGGCTGGCGCAGCAAGCTCAGGTGCTCGTCGGTGGGCTCCTGAGACTGAGGCCAGGCAAAGGGCTCGGTGGCGGCCTCGGCTTTGACGGCCACGTCGTCGAGGCGCTGGGTCAGGCGCATCTGGAAGTTGCGGCGCTGGGTGAGTTGGCGCAGGAGGAGGAAGACGGGGCCAAAGAAGAAGAGCCCCATCAGGAGGTAGCTGATGAACCGAGAGACGCCGTCGCGCCCCAGCATAAAGTCCTCAAAGTTGAGTGAGCGGTTGTCGACGATGACCACCATATAGCCCACGGCGATCGCCCCCAGCGCCAGCGCCCCCATGAACGCAAGGACGTGCTGGACGGTGTTGCGCGAGCCGTAGCTCCAGACCATCATCACCCCAAAGATGCCCGTCAGGCCCCACACGTAGGGCAGCGGCGCCATGACCAGGCTCCCAAGGCGCACATCCCAAACCGAAAACGGGATGCCTGCGCTGACCATGGGGATGGTGATGGCGAAGAAGAGCACTGTGGCGAGCACAACCCCAAAGAAGAGCGGCAACGGCAGGCCCAGGCCGCTCAGGCGAGGATCGGAGGGACGCGTGGCGCGCCACAGGCGGATTCTTTCGCGTACGGGGCCGGTTTGAAGGACGCCGAGCATGGCCATGAAGACCAGCGGGAACGAAAACATCAACGTCAGGACCGTCGGAATCACCACCTCTTTGCCCATCCCAGCGATGATGAGCGTGTCTTGGGGATTGAGTTGGCTGGTGATGCCGTAGTGATCGGCGTCGGGCAAGGCGTGGGAGAAGATGGCGGCCATCGACGCCATGCCCACCGCGACAAACGCCAAAGACATGGGCTGGGTCATGGCCGGGGCCATGGGGTCGGCCAGGCGGCGCGTGCTGATGTGGGCCGACAAGACCCCCACAAAGGACCACAAGAGCGCGGACCACGAGACGACCTCGATGGGCAACCCAAACCAGCGCCCTTCGTAGAGCCACTGGAGCGAGTGGTTGGCGTTGGAGAGCAGGTAATTGGGGTCATTGTAGAGCGCGTGGAGGATGGCGCTGACGGGGCTGAGGAAGGAGAGGTATTGTTCGTGGCTTTCGGCCGGGGGAACAAAAGACAAGAGCCCG
>CAKZKQ010000388.1 GCA_937123825.1 uncultured Pseudomonadota bacterium | reverse complement strand
AACCACGGAACTCACTCGCGGTAGCGCTGCTACAGCTTCGTTCGTCCCGAGGCCCCTGCCATCCGTTATTGCTCGCCCAAAACTCAGACACTTTTTCTTTTTTGAAGTGTTTGGTTTTGTGTTTGGCCTGCAGCGGCTTGGCGGCCTGTAACTCATCGTTGAATGCTTCGGCCCCTGCCATCCACCGTTGCTCGCCCCAAACCCGTGGCTTCTCCTCGTTTTTTTTGAAGTGCTTGGGTTTTGGCGTCGAGCCTGAGGTGGCTTGGCAGTCTGTGAGTCAACGCTGAGTCTTTTGGCCCCTTGTATCCATTGTTGTTGTGGGTTTGGGGCTTCTTTTGGTTTTTAGAGGGTGTGTGTCAGGGGTTGGCTTTGCATTGCCCTTCGACCTTTTTGAGGCTCTCTTTGAGGCCGGTGGTGGGGTGTGTTTTGGGGGCCATGGCGGCGATGGCGCAGAGTGCTTCTTTGTTGGATGCAGCCTCGGCGGCGTCGAGGCCGATTTCGAGTGCGCGGCTGTTGTGGCGGATGGTGAGGTTGGTTTGGGCCAGCTTCAGGGCGCGTTTGGGGTCTTCTCCGGGGCCCATGAAGAACTCTGAGCCGTGGTCGAGGAAGGCGTAGGGGTGGCGCTTGAAGAGGTCTTCGTAGATGGATTTGGAGCGTTCGGCCAGGGTCTTGGCGCGTTCGGGGTCGGTTTTGGCCAGCAGCTCGGACAGGAGGCCGCCCGGTTCGGGGTCCTGGGTTTTGTCGATGAGTGCGGCGAGCCGCTCTTTGGCCTGGGGGAGCTTGTTGGCTTCTGATTCGAGTTCGGCCAGGTGGACGTTGGCGACCACATAGCCGGGCAGGATGCGCACGGCCTCGGTGTAGAGCGCGATGCCTTTGTCGGCATCTCCGGCTTGTTCGGCCCACATGACGCCGCGCTGGAAGGCGACGTAGGCGACGGCGAAGGGGGAGACGTCGCGGTAGTGGTCTGTGAGGGCGGCGACCCAGTGTTTGTCGGCGTCTTTGTAGCGCCCCACGGCGGCCAGGGCAGCGGCCAGGGCGGTGGTGTTTTGGAAGGTGGGACCTTTGTCAAAGGCGCGCTGGCGAATGTCGAGTACTTGTTGGAGCTTGTCGCCCTGGGCCAGCCAGACGTTGGTGATGGCGTGGTGGCGCTCTTTGCCGTCGATGGCGTTTGCGGCCTTGAGGTCGGCCAGAGCGTCGGCGAAGCGGTGCACGGCCTGGTAGGTCTGGGCGCGAAGTTCGAGGGCGCGGGTGTCTTTGGGGTGGGCCTTGAGGAGTTTTTGAGAGACCTCCAGGGCCTGGTCGAGATCTTTGAAGGTGCCCATGAACTGCGAGCGCGTCAGGAGCATATCGACCAGCGTTTGGCTGATGGTGATGCTCTCGGGGGCGGCTTCATAGGCGCGCTGGCGAGCTTTGATGGCGCTGTTGAGGTTGCGCACGGCCAGCTCGGAGGTGGTCAGCTTGCGCTCCAATGGAGAGGCGTTGAAGCCTTTGGAGGGTTTTGGGGCCGCTTTGGGGGCGGCTTTTGCGGGGGCGGCCTTGGCGGCCTGAGGGGTGGGAGCCTTCTGGGCGGCTGGCGGAGCCGGTTTTGAGGTCTGACAAGCCACTGTGAGCGCGACGGCGGCCACTGCTGCGGTGATCATTGCCTTGTGCATGGTGTGAGGGCTCCGTGTTGAGGGGTCGTTGGGTCTGCCGTTGGGCTCTTGCTTGCGTCTGAGCGCGTGGGGTCAGAGCGATTGTTCTGGTGTGGGCATGATGGCGCGCTGCAATTGGATGATTTTTGGGCTTGCAAATCAACCTTTGTTGTCTTGTTGGCCCTGGGGGTTTTGTGCTGTGCGCCTTTGGGTGATGCCGTTGTGTGCGCCGGTCTGCGCTCAGACCAGCGTAGAGAAGGGCACCACGGTCATGCGACCGGGGTTGGACCTGCGTGTGCCTGTGTGGCGGCAGGTCCGGTGTTGCTCACGGGGTCAGAGTTCACTCTGAGGGGGAGGCAACAAAGGGGAAGTTGGGGCTGTTGGCGACGTCGTTTTCGGCGATGGTGTCATCGACGCCTTCGAGGATGCCAGCGGCCAGCACGGAGTAGCTGCGCTCGATGATGTCGTCATCGAGGGTGCGGCCACCGCAGCCGCCCACGCCAGCTTCCACGGCGCCGACGATTTCGGCCTCCAGACCGAGGTAGACTCCGCAGGTGCCGCTGCCGGTGTTCACATAGAGCTGGTCATCGGCCAGGATGCCGGCCAGGGCGCTGTAGCGTCCGGGGTCGGGGGTTTCACCAGCCAGCAGCTGATTGCCGCAGACGGTGTCGAGGGAGTCGAGGATGGCCAGCGAGCCTTCGAAGGCGGGGGAGAAGGCGCCCCAGCCGTCGGGTCCGGCGGCGTTGTAGGCGTCTTTGGCGGCGCCTTTGGCCATGTCGTCGCCGTTGAAGGTGTCGTTGAGGGCGGTGTTGATGGCGGGGCGGCCGGTGCGGTCAATCTGGTCGCCGAGCGTGGGGGGGTTGTCCTTGCCGCGCAGCCCCTGGCAGGCATCGGCCAGGCCAAAGCCGTCGATGGCCAGCGGAATGACAGCGTCGCAGGGCAGGCCAGCGGCGGCGGTGATCTGGGCGCGGCCGTTGTCGTCTTCGCAGGCGGCGTCGCAGGCGGCGGGGACCTGTCCGCGGGCGTCTTCAAAGGGGCAGGACTCTTCGAGCGCGGCGGAGCACATCTCAAGGAGGTTGTCGCAGACGGCCTGACACTCGGCAACGGGGTCAACGTCGTTGTTTTCGTCGTTGTTGACGTCGTTGTTGACGTCGTTGTTCATGTCATTGTTGACGTCATTGTTCATGTCGTTGTTGACGTCGTTGTTGGTGTCGTTGTTGGCCGGCGGGTTGTTGTTGCCGTCGTCACCGTCATCTCCGCACGCTGCGAGCGCGCTGACGCAGAGCAGGAGGCAAAGCAGGAGGCTGATCTTCTTCATGGTGTATTGTCCCTGATGTCTATGGTGTGTGTTGTGTGTCGTCACGGCGGTCACTGGATGGCGTGGGTGCTGGCCCAGACGCCCAGGAGGGGGCCGCCGGGGGTGACGATGGATTTGTCGACCTGAACGACGAGGCTCAGGACATTGGCGCCAGCGAAGGTGTCGCTGGCGGCGGCGCCTTCGGCGCCAGACATCAGTTGTCCGACCAGGAGGTTGGAGGTGGCTTCATCGAGTTGGGGGCAGCCAGCGCCGTCGAATTGGAGGCCACCGGCGGCGCCGATGACGGTGTCAACGGTTTCGGTAAAGCCGACAAACTCCATAAAGAAGGGGTCGTTGCGCAGGCCCGCAAAGACGGTCATGTTGCCGTTGTCGCTCTCGATGCCGGAGTCATCGCCGACGTTGCCGCTGGCGTAGTCGTCGCCCGCCCAGCATTCAAAGGCGGCACCGGCGGTGAACGCGCAGATGATGGTGGTCTCGGTGGCTTCGGCGCCGTATTCGTTGGCGCTGTTGATGTGGAAGACGTAGGCGACGGCGTCCGAGAAGGCCGCTTCACCGTCGGCGAAGGGGAAGACGTCGAGGACGAGGTTGACCTTTTCGGCGTCGGGGCTCATCCAGGCGTAGAGGTCAGTGATGTCGGCGGCGGGGTCGGCGACTGCGGCCGGTGAGTCGATGTGGTCAGCGGCGAGCGCGGCGCTGGCGCTGAGGGTCAACCCGGCCAGGATCAGCAGGGTCGTCAAGGTCTTGAGGTATCTCATGATGCTCCTTGGGTCGTGCAATGGGGCACAAAATGCCCCGTGGTACATGGGAGTCTGTGCGTCGAAGCGCTCTTGGAATCTCTTACTGGCGATGTGGGCAAACGGATCATTGGTGCGGGGATTTTTTTGGCGCTCTGATTTTTTGTTGGCCGGTGTGCGCCCACCAGCAGGGGGTGTGCGTGTGCTAACAGCCGGTTATGGCGCGCCCTTTGCAGATGTGGGCAGGCTGTTAATGTCAATCGGGTGACCGACGGGGGCCGTGCAAACGTATACGCCCTGGGATAGCCGTCAGCGAACCCGATGCCCGCGACTTGCACATGGGCAGGGCACTTGTTGATGGAAGCCAAAGATGGTATTCCGCAGGGGCCTATCTTGTGTGCGGGTATCGGCCACCTGTGCCGGGGACCAGGGACGATGTTGATCGAGTGCGTGTGGTACGCCCCGCGATGGCCGCGTTTTTGGGTGCTGGATGGTGATGGTGGTCTGGGCTCAGTTGTGGTTCTGAGATCCTGTCAGGGGACGCGGATGCAGACTCCCGAACGACTCTCTAGGCTGATGGGGCGCCATGGGCGCTCTCTTGGCATTCTCTGGTGTGCGGTTTTTGCGGCGATCTTGTCGTCGGTGTTGTGGCCCGGTGGTCAGGCGATGGCCACCGTGGAGGGGACGCCGCCGTCACTCTATCGCTCGTTCAGGGTCTTTGGGACCCACGTGGCGACCGGCAACACCTTAATGAGCAACACGCCCAGCCAGCCGTTGGTCAACTCGATTCTTTTGAATCAGTCGGCGGCGAGTTTGACGACGATCCCGCAGGATTCGGTGGTCGAGGGGGCGTTTTTGTTCTGGTCGGGGTCGATCCAGAATCGCCCGGATCGCAACGCCAGCTTTGGTCTGCCCGACGGTTTTGAGCAGTCTGTCCAAGCCGACACCTGCTTTACGAGCCCGGCCCTTGACGGTTTCTTTTACTGTCGCGCCGAGGTGACGGACATTGTGCGCGCGCACCCGGCGGCGCCGGGCAACCACAATGGTCTGTACACGGTGGGCGACGTGTCTGCGCGCGCAGGCGTGTTGGACCAGAACGGTCAGTGTGTCGACGCCAACTGTCAGGCCCGTTATGCGGGTTGGTCCATTGTGCTGGTTTACAGCAACGAGTTTGAGACCACCCAGCGCGACATCATCCTCTTTGATGGCTTCCGTCAGCTTGATGAGACGCCTGTCAGCGCAGGCATCGACAACTTTGTCATCAATGGTTTTGAGGTCGCCAACCCGCCTCAGGGGTCGTTCACGTTCTTTGGGCTTGAGGGTGACGCGCTTTTGGGCATTCCGCCCCAGGACCAGGATCCAAACCCGCAGCTGCGTTGTTTTGATTGCGATGACTACATAGAGATCAACGGGCAGCGTCTACAAGATCCCAATAACCCACCAGGGAACCTCTTCAACTCCACGACGCCCACCGGTGGATCGCTGGGCATCGACATTGACACCTTTGACATCTCGACGTTGGTCGATGTGGGGGACACCTCGGTGGCCATCGAGGTGGGCAGCGGTGATGGTCGGCCCACGACGCAGGGGGGCGGCGGCGAGTCGATCTTCCTGGGTTATACGGTGCTGAGCCTCAACCGTTTGTCGCCCAACTTCAGGACAGCCAACACGCGAAAGAGCGTGGACCCTGAGGAGGCCGGCCCCGGAGAGACGGTCTTCTTTGAGATTCTGGTGACCAACGACGGCAGTCTGGCGGCCAACAACGTGGTCGTGACCGATGTGCTCGATGGCCGCTTTGAGTACGTGGCCGATTCGACCCGCGTCGACGGGGTGGCGGTGCCCGATGTGGCCGGTCAATCTCCGCTCCAGCGCGGTTTGCGCCTGGGGCGCCTGGGGAACCAGGGCGACAACGACCGCCGAATCACGTTCCGCGCCCGTGTTGCTGCGGGCGTCGTGTCGGGCTCCCGGTTGCCCAACACGGCCCGGATCACGGCCACGGAATTGGCCGACCCGGTGCAGACCAACAGCGTCATCGTGACTGTGGTGGCGCCCACGCTGGGCACACCGCTCAAGACCGCCCGCGACATCAACGGCGGCGACCTGGAGCCGGGCGATGTGGTGGGTTACACCATCTTCATCCCCAACAACTCCGGTCGGACGGCCTCTGGGGTGCGTTTTGTCGATGACATGCCGCCCTTTGTGCAGCTTCAGACTGTGTCGCCGACCCCGTTCAACGACCGCTCCAACCCCGGGGGCGGCATCAACGGCAATGGTCGCGTTGAGGTCGAGGAGATCATCATCCCGGCGGCGCTCGACGGGATCTTTATCAATTATGAAGTCAGGATCGATTCGGCCCAGGAGTTGATCGACCAGGGCATCCGCCCTGAAGACATCGACGGGCTGGCGATCGCCAACCAGGGTAGGGTGCAGGCCGACTTCCTGCTGGCCGATTTGCTCACCGACGACCCCAACACGGCCCCCGGGCCGGATCCGACGGTGGTTCGGTTGGTCAGTGCCGTCAACCTGCGCAACCCCCGGACCTTCAAGCGCGGCGCCGACACCAACGGCGGCCAGCTCCTGCCCGGCGACACCATCCGTTACACCGTCAGCCTGAGCAACGCGGGCAACAGCGACGCGGTGGTCAACTTCTCGGACAGCCTGCCGCCCTTTGTGGAAAACTTTGTGCTTGAGACCCCGCTGCCCACCGCCGTCTTTGCACCAGCCCCGGCGGGCAACAACGCCACGGGTCTGCTGACCGTGCGCGACATTGACGTGGCAGGCGGCGCGACTGTGACCTTCACCTTTACTGTGCAGGTCGGCGCCGACACGCCCAGCAACACCCGCATCCAGAACATCGCCGACGTGGTCGTGCCGGCCTTCCCGACCGAGAACCAGGAGTTGGCCAGTGAAGCGCTGACGGTGGTCTCGGGCGTGAGCTTTGAGCAATCGCTCAAAGAGGTTGTCAACGCGCCTCCCGGTGGTTTCCAGCCCGGCGACCAGGTCGATTATGTGCTGACGGTCATCAACAGCGGCAACCGCCCCGGCACTGGGGTCATCGTCCAGGACGACGTGGCGCTGAACTTGACCAATGTGGTGGTTCAGGACGGCGGCACTTTTGACGCCGTCCAGCGGCGCGTGACCTGGAATGTCGGCGCGATGGCGCCCGGCGCGGCCCAGCAGTTGCGCTTCTCGGCGACGATCGTTGAGCCGCTGGCCAACGGCACCCGCATCCGTAACCAGGGCGTGGTCTTCTCGGACAACACCGACGGCGGCACCGTCACCGACGACCCCAGCACCGGCACCGCCGATGATGCCACCGTGATCGTCATCCAGTCGGCCCCGGCGCTCGAAGCCTCGACCAAGGTGGTCCAGGACATCAACGGCGGCTCTTTTGAGCCCGGTGACGCCGTGCGCTACGTCATCACCATCACCAACAACGGCCGCGATCTGGCCCGAGAGGTCATCGTCTCCGACGACATTGATGCTCGCCTTACCGTCGACAACGTCGACAACGGCGGTGTCCTTGCTGGTGGCCGGATTGCCTGGACCTTCATCAACACCCCCGAGCTTCAAGAGGTTGCCCCGGGCGAAACGGTCGAGTTGTCCTTTACGGCGACGCTGGCAGCCCCGCTGGACAACGGGACTTTGGTGCCCAACCAGGCCTTCATCAACTCGCTTGAGTTGGCCAACCCGGTGCCCACCGACGACCCCGCCACGCCCGACGTTGGAGACCCGACGGTCATTGAAATCAGCGCTCCGGCGGACCTGGGCACGAGCCTCAAAGAGGTCGTGGATGAGAACGGCGGCGCGGTGCAGCCCGGCGACATCCTGACGTACACGATCACCGTGGTGAACTCGGGCTCGGGTTCCGCGCGCGAAACGGTTGTGACCGACACGGTGCCCTCCGAGCTTGCTGGCGTCACGCCCGCCGATGGCGGCACCTTCGACGCAGGCTCGCGCCAGATCCGCTGGGCCTTGGCCGGTCCTGTCCCCGCAGGCGACCAGACCACGGTCTCCTTCCAGGCCCGCGTGGCCGACGGCACCGCCAACGGCACCGTCATCGCCAACCAGGCCTCGATCAACTCCATTGACCTGGACGCCGCCGTGGTCACCGATGACCCCCGCAACGGCGTCGGCGACGATAACGCCACTGAGGTCACCGTCGAAGCTCGTCCCGACTTCGTCAACTCCACCAAGTTTGCTCGCAACGAGAGCAACCCCGGCGAAGGCTTCCGCCCCGCAGACGTGGTGCTCTACACCATCACCGTGCGCAACAGTGGCTCCACGGCCGCCAACAACGTGCGCGTGGAAGATGCGTTGCCCGCCCAGCTTGAGGACATCGAGGTCCTCGACGGCGGCGTGCTGGCGGGCAACACCGTCACCTGGACGCTGCCCACGCTGGGCGCCCGCGACGAAGTCGAGGTCCGCGTCCGTGGCACCATCCTCAACCCGCTCGACGATGGCACCGAGGTCTCCAACCAGGCCTTCATCACCAGCGCCGAGATTCTGGAGCCGGTGCCCACCGACAACCCCAACACTGACGAAGAAGATGACCCCGTCATCTTTGTGGTCTCTTCGCGCCCCGTCTTCCTAGGCAGCCGCAAGCTCTTTGTGGACGCCAACGGCGACTCGGCGCGCCCCGGTGATGAGATCACCTACACGATTGAGTTGATCAACTCCGGCTCCAGCTCGGCCCGCAACGTGGTCGTGACCGACGTCATCGACGCCAACTTGACCAACGTCGAGGTGCTCGACGGCGGCGTCTTTGATGCGGGCACCCGCACGGTGACCTGGAGCGCCCCGCAGAGCCCGGTGCTGGCCAATGTGCCGCCCGACCCCAACAACGCCGTGGAGTTGCGCGTGCGCGCGACCGTGGCCGATGCGCTCGACAATGGGACCATCATCAGCAACCAGGCCTCGATCATCTCGGATGAGCTTGATGAAGCCGAGTTGACCGATGATCCCCGCACCGGCGATTTCCCCGACCCGACCTCCTTCCCGGTGGTGTCGGCTTCGGACTTGAACGACGCCTCCAAGACGGTTCAACCCGCCGACGACGGCCAGTTCAACCCCGGTGACACTGTCCGCTACACCGTGTCCTTCACCAACAACGGCGACGCCCCGGCCAACAACGTGGTTGTGACCGACGTCATCGACGAAAACCTGGTCTTCACGACCGCCTCTGACGGCGGAACCTTTGATGGTTTGACCGTGCGCTGGGATTCAGGCACCACGCCCTCGCTGGCGCGCGTCGAGCCCGGCGCCTCGGTGCTCTTGCGTCTTGAGGCCGTGGTGGTCTCGCCGGTGGCCAACGGCACGGTGGTCTTCAACCAGGCCCGCGTCTCCGCTGACGGCTTTGTCAACGCGGTTGTGACCGATGACCCCGAAACCCCCGAACTGGACGACCCGACATTGATTGTGATCGCCTCGGCCCCTGAGTTGGGCGAGACGACCAAGACGGTGCGTGACCTGGACGGGGACGACATCTTTGAGCCCGGCGATGTGGTGGAGTACGTCATCACTGTCACCAACACCGGTGACGACGCTGCCCGTCAGGTGGCCATCACGGACGCCGTCGATACCACGTCGTTGACCAACGTGTCGCCCTTTGAAGGTGGCCGCCTGCAGGGCAACACCATCACCTGGGATCAGAACGGCAACCCGGCGTTGGCCGAGGTGGGCCCGGGTCAGGCGGGTCGCGCTGTGGTGCGCTTCCGCGCGACGATCGCCGCCGACGCGCTCAACGGCGCCGTGGTCTCCAACCAGGCCTTTGTGCAGGCCGACGGCCTGGCGCCGGTGCCCAGCGACG
>CAKZKQ010000387.1 GCA_937123825.1 uncultured Pseudomonadota bacterium | reverse complement strand
TTGACGCCACATGGCGCTTCGCGCCCCGCCCCCCATGGCCACAAAGGACTCAATGGGCACCCCTGTGGCCTCTTGCACCCCTTCGGTGTGCAGGCGCTGCTCAAAGGCGATCCCTTCAAGGACAGCCCGGTAGACGTGAGCAGGGCCGTGGTGGCCCCGCAAGCCCACCATGACCCCCGACGCGTCGTCATCCCAGAACGGGTTCATCACCCCACACCAATAAGGCACCAGGATCAGCCCCTGCGCCCCGGGCGGCAGCGTCGCCGCGCGGGCTTGGAGCGCGTCGAGCGTCTGCGCAGGTGTGCCCGGACGCTCCATCATCTTCTGGACCAGCCAGTTGAGCGTAAAGGTGCCGCCCTTCAAGTCGGTCTCCAGGAAAAACTGACCGGGCACGCCGCCAAAAAGCGTGCGAAAGGCCTCGGAGGTCAGGTAGGACGCCGAACCGACCCCAGAGACGACCGCCGTCCCAAGGTTCAAGTAGGCCTCAGACGGGCCTGTCACCCCTGCCCCGAGCCCCGCCGCTTGACCATCGCCCGCGCCCGCAAAAACCGGCGTCCCAGGGCGCAAACCGCAGCGCTCGGCCACCTGCGGCAAGACCTCACCCAGCAGCGCACCGGGCTCCACCAGCTCGGGCACGTGGCGTTCATCCAAGCTCGCCAGCGCCAACATCGGCGCGCTCCAAGCCCGCGAGGCCATGTCCACCAACCCCATCGGGTCGGCGCTGGCCGTGGACGTGCGCCACACGCCCGTCAGGCGCTTGACCAGAAAAGCGTGCACATCCACCACCCGCACACCTCGACCGTCGCTGGGAGCATAGAGGTGCTCGGCGCCTGCGCGCTGCCACATGATTTTGTAGATTGAAGGGGTCAAAGAGACGGGCTTGCCGGTCTGCCGGTGGATGGCCTCAGCGCGGCCACTGCGGCGGACCTGCGCCACCTGCGCCCGGGCCCGCTCATCCATCCACACAATCGCTGGACCTCGGGGGTGCCCGTCCTCATCGGTGACCACAAAGGTCTCGCGCTGATGCGTGATGCAGACGCCCACAATACGCGCCGGATCCACCTCGGCGGTGGTTTGCGCGATGGCGCTCACCGTCGCCTCCCACCACTGCAAGGCATCTTGCTCGTAGCCCGATGGGGCCGGATTGCTCAACCCAAAAGACGCACGGCCCGAGGCCACCTCACGGCCATCGCGGTCCCAGGCGATGCACTTGGCCGAGGTGGTGCTGCAATCGATCCCCAGGACCAGCTCCGTCATGGTCTCTCCTCAAACGGTCTCGTCGCCACCCACCTCGACCGGGCCAAACCTCTCAGAGGTCGCCAAAAAAGCGCCCAAAAGGCACGTCCACGGGCGCCCCATCATTGACGATGGCGCACAGGTGTCGCATCAGCGGCAAATCATCTTGGGTGATGAAGCCACGGTCCTGCAACGAGGGCAAGGCCTGGCTGATCACAGAGATGATGTCGAGGGCCTCCAGCGTGGCCCCCTGCATTTTCTCAATGGCCTCGGGCAGGCTCAAACCCAGTCCAAGCCAGCGCCCCAAACGGCTGGTGCGCCCTCCCTGACAGGTCACAAACAAGTCACCGACCCCGGGCATGCCCAGCGCCGCCGTTGGACGGCCCCCAAGCAAGTCCACCAACATTGCCATCTCCACAGCAGCCTGGGCAAAAACCGCCGCTTCATGGTTGTGCATGGCCACGCTGCCAGCCCCGTGCCCCTGACGCTCGTTGATGCCGCGCCCAAAGCCGACCGCCAGCGCGTAGGCGTTCTTAAGCGCCGCACAGACCTCCAACCCCACCAGATCATCGCTGGGGCGGACATGGTAATAGGGCGTGTGAAAAAGCTCGGCCAGGTGAACCGCCACCGACCGTTCCCGGCTGACAAACGACACGCAGGTCTGCACCCTTCGCACCAGCTCACCCGCAATGCACGGGCCCACCACGGCGGCCGGCGCCACATTGTTGCGGATGTCCTCAGGCCAACAAGAGGCCAACACATCGGGCAAGAGCACAAACTCCTTGCCGTCCCACACCAATCCCTTGCTCACCGAGATGACCGGGATCCCCGAGCCGACATGCCCGGCGGTCTTCTGCCCCGCCCAGGTCACCCCCGCAGAGCTGACCCCCAGGACCAGAACGTCGGCCCCGGCCATGACCTGATCAAACTCATCGTGCTGGTAAAACCCGGCGAACCCTTCGGGCAACGCCGACTTCATCTTCAGGTGGCTGCCCGTTTTGCGCAGGTGGTCGATGATCTCGCTGTCCAGATGCGTACCAACCAGGTGCACTTCGTGGCCACGATCCAAAATCGGCACGCAGAGCGCGCTGCCCATCATGCCAGCACCAAGCACCACAACCTTCGCCATAACGCCTCCTATCAGAGCAATATCATGCGCACCACAAGACTCGCCTCGGCACGCGCAGGACCCTTAATACCAAGATGCAGACGAAAGGCTTGCTTTGTGGCGAGCAATAACGGATGCCAGGGACCG
>CAKZKQ010000386.1 GCA_937123825.1 uncultured Pseudomonadota bacterium | reverse complement strand
TGGGGCAAGTCCGATTTTGTCTAGACTCGACCCCCGCTGTGACTAGGTTCAATCCCTAAGACGTTGACATCAAGGAGGTCTGATGAACTCGATCCATCCCAGGTATTTTTGCGCCTTGGCCAGTGCATTGCTCTTGTGGACTGTGCCAGCAGGACCTGTTGCAGCGCAAGACATCGCCGTGCCCATTGATGATGGTGCCCAGGATCATGGCAGCGCGTCGGCAGGAGGGGGGACAGGAGAGGTGCAGGTCGGCAGCGCGGCAGAGAGCGCGTCTCCCGATGCGGATAAAGAAGGGGCAAATGGTGCGGTAGAGTCCGGCGGCGCCGGAAACGATGCGGGTGCTCAGGCAAGCGACGAGCAAGACCCTGACAACGCGGACAAAGCAGAAAAAGAGCCCGAAAGTGGTTCGGACAAAGGGCAGCAAGACCCCAAACGCCCCGAAAACCCACAGGATTCTGGCGCAAAAGAGGCGCAAGACGGCTCCAAGGGGGACCGTGGGGCTGAGTTGGAAGGAGATGATGACGACCGTGGTCCCGATGAGCGCGATGTGCAGGACGATGGTCAGGGGCAAGAGGGGGTGTCTTTTCGCGGGGCCAACCTCTCGGGCCACGATTTGACCGGGCGGCGGCTTAAAGGCAGCGACTTCACCGGGGCCAACCTCTCGGGCGCCCGCATGAGCAGCGCTGATTTGACCCGGTCTTCACTGCGCGGGGCCAATCTCTCGGGCGCCAACCTCGAAGGGGCCAATCTCGAAGGGGTGGATTTGACCGGTGCCAACCTCTCTGGGGCCAACCTGAGGGGCGCGCGTTTGTCGGGCGCCACGCTCCAGGGGGCCAACCTCTCGGGGGCTCGCCATGACCATACCACCACCTGGCCACAGGGACGTGGAGGTCAGTGGTGAATCAAGGCTGTGGGGTGACTTTGGCCTCCAGGAGTTTGACCATCTCAATGCCTTTGCCTGTGTTGGTGGTGAAGGTCGCTTGCGCGCCGGGGCCGATCCTGGTCAGCCTCCAGCCGACCGATGGGGTTTCGATGTCATCGCCTTGAACCAGCACGTGGCTGTATTCCTCTGGGTGGGTCAAGAGGAGCTGAGGTCTGTCGGGGTGGTGAGAGATGGCGGCCAGACGCATCTGCGCCAGATCCTGGCAGTATCTGTTGGCGGTCGAGAGGTGCGGATTGTCTTTCAAGGGACAACTGGCCAATTCGGGCCGCTGTATCTCAGGCAGGCTGGCCCCGTTCATGTTCAGCACCCGTCCTTCGGCGTCAAAGACCATGTTGGCGCCCGACAATCCCCCCAGTACTTCGACAAAGTCACCCACGGTCACGTTCTGGGTGATGCTCGTCAGTTCTCCCTCTATGGTGCTGGTGACCTTAAAATCGCCTTCCTTGCCCAGGAGTTTCATGACGTTGGCCGCTGATACGCCCAGAAGCTGGGTGTTGATGCTTGTGTTAGATATGGCCAATCCGCCGCGTGTTGGGGCGCTGTGCCCTTTGGGGGCCAGCCAGGCCAACTGATGTTGTCCCTGGTAGGTGCCCGTTTGAAGTCCGGCGGCGTCGGCCAGGGCTTTGATGGTGTCGCTGGCGGCTTGCTGCTGCGTTTGTTTGAGGCTGATCGGTTGTCCTTGCCCGACCATGATGACGTTGACGTTGCAGACGACGGCCAGGAACTGGGCGGCGCTGTGGGCGTCCAGGTTTTGGATTTCAAAGGCCGGGCAGGTGCCTTTGAGTTTGGGCTGGGCGTCGGGTACGGCGGGCATGGAGACGACGGGGGGCGCGGGGGAACACGCTGCGGCGCCCAGAGCGATGAGTATGGTGAGCAGGTGGGTGGGTTTTGGGGCGGTCATGGGGCTTGGGTGGGGTGGAAGTCTTTGGGGACGACGGCGCTGGTGCAGTCAAAGTCTGTTTCCTGGTCCAGGCGGTCCATGCTGATGGCCATGATGACGCTGGTCTTTTGTGCGGCGTGGACCTGGGCGACTTGCGCGAAGGCCTGGAAGGTGACGGCTTCATCGGCGGTCACGGTGCCCGAGTCACAGAGCGGGTCGATGGCGTAGATGTCCTTGAGGAGCGCCGCGAAGGCCTTGGTGTCGACCTGGTTGTTTGCTGTGGCGAGCACGGAGGGGCATTGGCCTGCTTTTGGGACGGCGAGCTGGTGTTGCCAGAATGAGGGGGGTTCGGTGGGTTCTTGTTGGGATTCGGCGGGGGCGATTGGGGCCGGTTCAGGGTCTTGGTTGTCGATGTCTGTGCCTCCAAACCCGATGCCGCCTGAGTCCTGGGCGTCTCCGAGCAGATCTTCGAGGTTTCCAATGCCCTCCATGTCATCAAGCGGGCCGATTCTTTCAAGCAGCAGCGGGCCGTTGCTTGAGGGCTGCATGTGGACCATCAGCGCGCCGTTTGCGTAGATGGACGTGGAGGCGCTTGAGCACATGGTGGGCGGTTCATCGTCAGGGCCTGGGGGCGGCCCGAGTTTGGGCATGGTGATGTTGAGTCTGGCGATCTCGGAGCCGGTGGTGACGGGCAGGATGAAGTCGGCGTAGGCGCTTTGTCCTGCGGTGTAGAGCGTTTGGGTCAGGAGCAGGTAGGGGGCGTCCGGGTGGACGTTGATGACGATGGGCAGGTTGTTGCTGTCGATGTCTTTGTCTTGCCGCATCATGCGATCGCGGTATGCCGCGCGGTGGTCTACGAGCGCCTCAAAGAGGGGCCTGACCATGTAGCTGTTTGGGTCTGGGTTGGTCCAGGCAAACTGGTTGAGTGAGAGGACCTGGGTGCCGTTGAGGTGGATGGCGTCTGGGGTGATGTCCAGGTGTGCGTCGACCTCTTGTGTCGGCATGGGCAGGAGGCCTTGCGCCGGGACCTTGGCCAGGGGTGTGGAGGGGCTTTGTGAGGCTTCCCTGGTGGTGTTGTTTTGGGTGTTCTGGGCGGTGGGCGCGGTGGTTTGACACGCTGCGATGGCCAGGAGGGCCAGAGAGAGCAGGAGGGCGACGGTGGTGGTCTTCATGGGGTTCACATGACGCGGGTGCGCAGGCGCTGGGTGATGTGTTCAAGGACGATGACGGCCAGGAAGATGATGAGCAGGATGGTGGAGACGTGTCCCCAGTCGTGCAGATCCCAGCGGCCTTTGAGTTCCATGCCGATGCCGCCTGCGCCGACGATGCCAAGGACGGTGCCGGTGCGGACGTTGCGCTCAAGGACGTACTGCACGTAGGCCAGGTATTGGGGGATGACCTGGGGGATGACGGCAAAGCGCATGGTCTTGAGGCGTCCGGCGCCGGTGGCCAGCAGGGCTTGTTGGGGTCCAGAGGGGGCGTTTTCGGCGTCGTCGGCGAAGAACTTGCCCAGGAAGCCCGATCCGTGCAGGCCCAGCGCCAGGACGCCAGGGACGGGACCGGGTTCGTACATCAGGACAAAGAACATGGCGCTGATGAGTTCTGGCACGGCGCGGTTGAAGCTGCACAGGCCTCGGGCGGCGGTGTAGACCAGAGGGTGGGGCGAATATCCGGCGGTGGAGAGGTACCCCAGGGGGATGGCCATGAAGATGGCCAGGAGGGTGCCCCAGAAGGCGATTTCGAGGGTCTTGAACATCAGAACGACGACGCGCACGACGTAGCCGCCGGGTTGGACCAGGATGTCGGTGGTGCCGCTCTCGGTCCACTTGTTGGCGATGGCGTCGAACTCGCGCACGGGTTCTTGTTCGATATGGGCCAACGGTGGGAGGTCGTCGGGGTTGAAGTTCTCAATGCGGGAGACTTCGGTGCGCTCGGCGAAGACCAGGGGCCAGGCGGCTTTGAAGAACTCTTCGACGCCTTCACCGGCGGTGCCGTTGACGGTTTGCAGGGCGCCCCGGTCAAGCTCGGTGCGTTTGGCGCTCCAGGCCAGCAGCACGGCGCAGACCATCAGGCCCAGGACGAGCTTGGCGCTGTAGGGTTGGCGCAGTTCCCACTGTGAGGGGTCGCGTTTGGTGTCTTTGGCGGTGGCCTTATCGGGCTCGGTCATGGGGCAGCCTCTCGGCGCAGGTCGCCGCCGTAGATGGTGGTCAGGGCGTTGTCGTCCAGGGCGTCGCCGGGCCCGTCAAAGACCACCTTGCCCTGGCGCATGCCGATGATGCGGTCGGCGAAGCGGCGCGCCAGATCCACCTGGTGAAGCGAGCACAGGACCGTGGCGCCGTATTGTCTGGAGGTGCGCCCGAGCAGCTCCAGGATGTCCTGGCTGATTTTGGGGTCGAGGCTGGCGACGGGTTCGTCGGCCAGGACGACGTCAGGTTTGAGTATGAAGGCCCGGGCAATGGCCACACGCTGTTGTTGGCCGCCGGACAACTCCATGGCGCGTCGGTAGAGGTGTTCTTCGCCCAGTTCGACCTGGTCCAGCAGTTGGCAGGCGCGGCGGTGCAGGTCCTGGGGGAAGTGTCCAAAGAGGGCCGAGAGCATGGAGACCGACGGCAGCGCGCCGGTGAGGATGTTGTTCAGGACGCTGAGGCGGTCGACGAGGTTGAACTGCTGGTGGATCATGGCCACCCGGTGCTGGATCTGGCGCAGGGTGGTGGGCCCGAGGGTGAGGCCGTCAAAGTGGACCTCTCCGTTGCTGGCGGTGGTCATGCCGTTGAGCAGGCGCAGGAGCGTCGATTTGCCGGCGCCGCTGGGTCCCAGGATGACGCAGAACTGCCCTTTGGGGATTTCGAGGTTGACGGCGTCGAGGGCGACGGTGCCGTCGGGGTAGTGCTTGGAGATGTCGACGTACTTGAGCATGGGCGCGGTTTACTGGGCGGTGGCCTTCTTGAGGAGTTCGGCCTTGAGGTTTTCGGTGACCTTGGCCAGCTTGCCCATGGCCTTGTCGAATTCGGCTTCGGGGTAGTTGGCGTCGTAGCGGTCGACCTTTTTGCCGCCGTAGCCGCGGATCATCTCGGGTTTGATCTGGGGTTGGGTGTGGATGGTGTTGAAGGCGTCCTTGAGGGTCTTCTTAAGCGGTGCGGGCAGGTCCTTGTGGAGCGCCAACGGCGGGTAGGGGATGGGCTCGGAGGTGGCCAGCAGGACGACCTTCTGGGGATCGATCTGGCCGCCTTTGACGGCTTTCTCGTAGCTGGTCACCGAGGCGCAAGCTGCATCGACCTTGCCGGCGGCCAGCGCCGTGAGGCTGTTGGCGTGCGAGCCGGTCATGTTGACCTTGCCCAGGTCTTTGACGGGGTCCAGCCCTGCGTCAATGATCATGGCCAGGGGGAAGTTGAAGCTGGAGGTGGAGTTGACGTCCCCAAAGGCGACCGACTTGCCCTTGAGGTCGGTCAGTGAGCCGATCCCCGACTCTTTGGCGACAAAGATGCCGCTGTAGTAGACGCTCTTGCCCTTGCTGACGGCGACGGCCAGCAGCTCCACGGCGCCGCGCTGGCGCGCCTGGTGGTAGGTGATGGGGCCAAAGAAGGCGATGTCGATCTTTTTGCCCACGGCGGCCTCTACGACCGCGTTGTAGGACTGGCCGACTTTGATGTTGAAGTGCAGGCCGGTGTCTTTGGTGATGGCGTTGAAGAGGGGCTCGTAGTCGGCGCGGGTGCCCTGTTCGGTGCCGCCGTCGGCAGGGACGAGCATGACGCGCAGGGGTGCGCTCTTGGAGCCGGGTGCGCCATCGGCGGGGCCTTTGGCGCTCTGCGCGCCCTTGTCAGAGGCGGTCTTGCCTTTGTCGGCGGCGCTGGAGGCGCCCTTGTCAGCGCCTTTGTCGGTGTTGCCCGAGCCGCACCCGGCCAGCGTCCAAAGCAACGCCGTCATCATCAGCGCGGCCCATTTCCATGTCTGTGTCTGCCGTGTCATCATCTGTGTGTCCCTTCCATAGGTGGGTCAAATCGCCGGTATCCTCCACCATATTGGTCTGCTTTGAAAGGGGCAGGGGGTGCGGCTTTACTTCTGGTGATGCTCAGCCTCACAATCCGGCCATCCACTCAGGCACGCGGAGCCCAACGTAAGATGTGCACGCTGCACTATCTGGAGAATTCGCGCTCTCACCGCATTTTGTGGATGTTGGAGGAGCTTGGGGCGCAGTACAAGCTGGAGGTTTACCGGCGCGACAAGCGCACCAACCTGGCGCCCGCGTCGATGAAGGCGATCCACCCGCTGGGTAAGTCGCCGGTGTTGACGGACGGTGACGTGACGGTGGCCGAGTCCGGCGCGATCGTTGAGTACCTGGCCGAGCGCTGCGAGGGGATGCACATGATGCCGACCGAAGGAGAGGACGGGCGTCAGTGCCGCTATTGGCTGCACTTTGCCGAGGGGAGCCTGATGGCGCCTTTGGTGACCCGCTATGTCTTCTCGGTGGCGGGGAACAAGGTGCCGTTTTTTCTGCGCCCGGTGCTGATGTTTGTGCCCAACGCCATCGAAAAGGCCTATCTGAGCCAGACCATCAAGGGTAACCTGGATTTTGTGGAGTCTCATCTGACCGGGCGCGAGTTTTTTGTGGGCGACGCGCTGTCGGTCGCCGACGTCATGATGATTTTCCCGCTCGAAGCCGCCACCGGCCGCACCAAAGACGTCGGCCCCAACACCCGCGCCTACGTCAAGCGCATCCAGGCTCGCCCTGCCTACCAGGCCGCCCTGAAGGCCGCCGGCCTGCCCTACGTCTACGCTTAAGGCGGCGTACCCCATCCCCATTTTTAGAGGCCACAGCTTGCCCACATGCGGTGTGGACAAGCCGTTGTGCGCTCTTGGGCGTGCGCGGGCTCAGAGCCCTGCGATGATGTGCAGATCTCGGACGATTTCGCTGTAGATGGCAGGGGGGAGCTGGTCAAGGAGGACTTCCTGGCCGTCGTTGTGGACGGTGACGGCGTTGACCTCGTTTTCGGCGCGGTCGTTGTCCATGATTTCGGGGCTGACGCTGGTGTGGCTCAGGAAGATGGACCAGGGACCGATGGACTTGAATGAGTCAGAGATGAGCCCTGCGTCCTGTCTGGCGCCACGTTCGTAGCCAGCGGCGCGCAAGCCTTTAAAGAACCCGGATTCGGTCACCAGGGGCAGCTCCAGATCGAAGCGATCCTTCTTTGGGGGGACCTGCGCGGGTGTAAAAAGCCTGCGGATGAGTTGGTCAAAGGGTTGGCGCAGCCCAGCGGCGTGGATGAGGTCGTCAAAGCCCTCCCGCACAGCCTCAGCCAGGGCAATGGGGTGCGGCACGATGATCTCGCCGCCCTGTGGAAGAGCGATGACGGCGCCGGTGTGGTCGGTGGGTTGGTTGTCCTGGTTGAGCAGGAACGGGGTCAGGTCCTGGGGGTCCTGTGAGGCGGTGTGTGCAAAGACGATGGTGCGGGTCAGGCCGCGCAGCACGGGGTGTCCGGGGAGGCGTTGCCACCAGGAGTCCTGTGGCCAGCGGCGGCCGCTGAGCATGGAGCGCTCCAGGCGTTCGGGCTGTGATTTGAGGATGCGCTTGAGCTCTTTGCGGATCTGGGCCAACTCGCGCTTGAGCGCGGCGATGGCGACCGCGTCATCGGTTTTGCGTGCGGCGGGAAGGCTCTTGAGGGCTTTGCCCTTTTCGTTCTCAAAGGTGATTTTGCCGTCATCGCCCAGGATCCAGGTCATGGGACGGCCACCGTAGTCGACGGCGCGGCGTCCCTGGGGGTCAAAGCCAAAGCGGGACATGGCGCTGTCGAGGAGGTCTTCGACAGTGATGCCGCGTTTGGTGGCCATGCGCTGGAGTCCGGCTTGCGAGCGCCAGCGCAGGGCGTCACGGCGCGTTTTGCGGTGCCAGTGATCGAGCCAGCGGATGGCTTCATCGGTGTTGGCGCGGGCCATGGCCTCGACGCCGTCTTCGCCCCATTTGTAGCGCTGTGAAGAGGCCAGTTCTTCAAGGCGAGCGCCGATGTCATCGATGTGGGCGGTGCTGCCGATGATGGGTTGGATGAAGAGCCCCCAGCCGGTGATGTTGTTGGGGGCTTTGGTGAGCATGCGCCGGCACAGGCCGTGGCAGTCGGCGTCGTTGAGTCGCGCGCGGACCTGGACGAGGCGTTCATCGGCGCGCTCGGCGCTCTCGCGGCAGAGTGTGTTGACGAACCACGCCAGCGCGTCGTCGCTCATGGCGGCGCCGCTCTTCCAGTGGACGGTGGCGCCCAGATCCTGGGCGTCGAGGAGCGTCTTGGAGGGCAGCGCGGCCAGCGCTTTGTCGAGGTCCGCGTCGCCCTGGGGTGTGTCAGGGAAAACCGCGACATCGAGGGCCTGTGCGGAGAGCGCGGCGATGGCGCTTTGGAAGGCGTTGTTGACGGTGCGGTTTTTTTCGTTGGCGGCGGCGGCTTTGAGAGGTTCTAGCGCGGGAGTGTGGCTGGCTTCTTCGAGGATTTTGGCGGCGCGGGCGCGCAGGGAATTGTTGGGGTCGGTCAGGAGGTGAATCAGTTTTGTGGTGATGGCGTCATTGTCAGCGCGGTGGACGAGCGCGCTGTGGCAGAACTTGGTGATGGTGGAGCGTCGGTCGGTCAGTCCAAACAAGAGGGCGTCGAGGGCGTGTTCTTCGCGGTGCCATGTGAGCCACTGGATGGCGTCCAAGAGGGCAAAAGAGGAGCGGGCCTTGCCAGCGCCGGGGCTGCGGACCCACTTGCCCTGGCAGATGAGTTCGCTGACGGTTTGGGGGATGTCTTCAAAGTGTTCTTCAAGCGCTTCGAGGTATTTGCGCCCGATGAAAGAGGCGGTGTTGGGGGCCATGGCGATGGCCAGTGAGCGGACGCCTTCGACGGAGGCCATCTGCGGAATCATGGCCTGCCAGTGTTTGAAGTCGCTTTGGTAGGCGTGGACGGTGTCGTTGTGGTGTTTCTCTTCGATGGATTGGAAGAAGGCTTGAACGAGTGCGAGGCCGTCGTCTTTGAACTCGGTCCATTGGGCGCCGTCGGACTCTTTGAGGGCGGCGATGATGGTTTGATGGCGAGCGACGGTTTCGGCCTGTGCGCTGCCGGGGTTGGGGATGGCCTCAAGGAGGTCGATGATGGCGGCGACCTTTTCTTTGGCGAGCGCCGTTTGGGCCATTTGGTAGCGGGTGGCGCTGGCAGGCAGAGCGTTCAGTACCGTCGCGGCGCCAAGGCGAGCATCTTTGCGCCGTGCGGCCAGCGGTGTTTGGAGTGAGTTGAGGACGGCGTCGGGGTTGGGGTGATGGCAGAGGGCGCTGATGGCCTCCTGGCGTACGCCTTTGGATTTGTCGCCCAGGGCGGTGACGAGTCCTGCGATGGCATCGGGGTGTTGCCAGCGTTTGAGGGCTTCGACAAGCAGGAGGCGGTTGTTGACGGGTTTTTTGCGGGTCAGGGCTTCGTTGTAGACGGGGATGGCGGCGGGCCCGAAGCTGGCGATGGCGGGCGCGATTTTATCGCGCAGTTGGTAGTCGTAGCCCTTCCAGTTGTGGAGGGCATCGACGGTGGCGCGCACGACGCGTTCGGTGGGGGCGGCGCCGACCAGGTCCCAGTGGTGTTCAGAGGCGAGCATGAACATATGTTCGAGTCTGTCTGGAGGGATGGCGGCCAGCAGTTGTCGCAGTTCTTCGACGTACTCTTGAAAGTTTGAGCCGCTCCAGTTGATGTGGAAGTGCTCGATGAGTTGTTCCCAGAAGCCGTCTTGTGATTTGGGCGGTGTGTGTTGGTTGTTGTTGCACCATTTGAGGTAGGCGAAGCCGACGAAGAAGGCGGGGAAGGTGCGGGTGCTGTCGTCGGGCTTGGTGATGTGGCCGGTCAGGGACTTGATGCGGGCTTCAAGGTGGTTCTGGACGTCGCCGCTGGCGTCGGCAAAGGCCAGCGCGCTCTTGAGGACGTCATTGTAGCCATCGAGGTAGCTGATGCGGTCAAAGAGGCCGTCGAGGTCCTCGATGGGGGCGTATTCGAGCAGGGTCTTGACCAGCCCCGAGGATTTGAGCAGCCCGCCGCTGAGGGCGGCGTCGATGAGGGCTTTGCTCCAGGTCTTTTGTGGCCATGGGTGTGGGTGTTCCCGCAGCCAGGAAGGTTGGTAGGCGTTGTCGTTCTTGAGGGCCTGGCGTGCGGTGTAGTGCAGCAGCTCCTCGGGGAGGTCTTCGACCGGGATGACTTTGGCGCTGGCCAGCAGATAGAGCAGGCCTTTGTCGTAGGGGTCGGGCAGCGAGGACCACCCGGTGGCCAGGGCCGCGGCCGAGTCGGGTTTGTCGATGCAGTTTGCGACCAGATCGAGCATGGGGTGACTGATGCCGGCGAAGTCGTTGCTGCTCCAGGCGTGCGTGGCGCCGTAGTGCGTGGGTTTGACGCCTTTGGGGTAGGCTTTGGCGAAGCCGTGCATGACGGTCAGGAGGTCCTGGCCGGTGTAGTCTTTGTTGTGGCGTCCCATGAGGTAGAGGACGCTGTAGCCCAGGCCGCTGATGGGTTCAAAGCCTTCGCGGACCAGCTCCCAGAAGACCGCCGAGAGGGCTTTGTCGTCGGAGGCGCCGTCGAGCGCGCGTATTTTTTGCATCGCTTTGTAGTCGTCGTCGTAGCGCTGCATCAAGGCTTTGATTTTGTCTTTGTCGATGGTCATGGGGTGTGGCCCTTTGCCTGTGGGGTCGCGGTGTCGATCGTCTCAAGGGTCAGGTGCACTGCCGACGCCCACCGGCGTGCTTTCCTGAGGCGAGATCGACCGATGAAGGGGTCATCATATGTGGCTGAACCCTGACGCCGGGGCTGCCCGGTGTGTGAACGGGGTTCAATCTTGTCATTCATTGCGGATAGGAACGATACAGACGCAGGTGTGCCTTGTCCAAGGTTGTTTGGTGAGGGATGTCTTTGCGACATTGGAGACAAAATGTGCTAGCATCATACAGATGATAGATGAGCGCAGCGTGGGCTGGCCGCTGGCCGTGCTGCGCAGCCTTTTGGCAACAAGAGATCATCCCAAAAGTCGCCGTGGGCCATTGTCGCTCGGTGCGCTGTGTTTGGATGGTCGCCCAAGGAGTCATCCCAGGGACAATCGCTGTGGGGTTGTGAGGGGTGGTTTTAAGGAGTGCAGGTAGACTGATGGTTCGTTGGTCACTGACATTATCCGTTCTGGTCTTGATGGCGTCGGCGTGCAGTCTGACGTTGGACTTTGATGAGTGCTCCACCGATGCACAGTGCGCCACGTTGGCGGCGCCCGGTCAGGTGCTGGTGTGTTCGGCGCAGGGGTTCTGTGTGGAAGGCGAGGTCATCGACGATGAGCCTGACGCCGACGACGAGCCCGATGTGGACGATGAGCCCGATGTGGACGATCCGCCCGAGGACGTTGTGGACGATGTGCCCGACGAGCCCGATGTGGAGGAGTGCTGCACCCACAGCCAGTGCGCCGACGAGCAGGGGGCCAACTTCATCTGCAACCCGCAGTGCGAGTGCGTCAACGCGCTGAGCGCCGAGTGTTTTGCCATTGAGGGGCCGATCGACAACGACAATGTCTTCTTCATCGGTTCGGTGCTGCCCACCCGAGGCCCCAACGCCTCCAAGGGCATCCCGCGCGAGCAGGCCATCCAGATGGCCGTCAGCGAGTTCAACCAGAACGGCGGGCTGGGCAACGGCCGCCGGATTGTGCACATCGGCTGCGACGATGATGGCGACGCCGAGCAGGGCAAGCGCGCCGCCGAACATCTGGCCAACGTTGTGGGCGTGTCGGCGATTGTCGGCCCCGCCTTCAGCTCGGTCTTCATCGATGTCAGTGACCAGGTCACCTCGCAGAGCGATGTGATGATCATGTCCCCGTCGGCCACCAGCGCCAGCATCACGACCCTGGACGACAACGGCCTGAGCTGGCGCGCGGTGCCCAGCGACGCCTTCCAGGGCGTGGCCATGGCCGACCGCGTCCGCGACCTGTCGGCGATGCTCGAAGGGGACATCAAGATCGCCGCCTTTGGCAAGGACGGCGCCTACGGCAACGGCTTGCTCAATAAGCTCTCCGAAGAGCTGGCCTTTGAGGTCGGCGACGGCAACTTTGAGGGCGCCATTTACGATCCAGACCAGGATCTGGCCACCCCCGTCATTCAGATCATCGATGAGTTGGGCGCGGCGGACTTTGTGCTCCTTTTTGGGACCAACGAGGTCGTGACGATCATCCAGACCTACGAAGATCAGGTGGCCGAGCGCGGTCTGACGCCTCCGAAGTACATCCTCTCAGACGGTGGTCAGGCGTTGGAGTTGCTGGCGTTTGTGGAGCAGAACCCGGATCTGGCCGGTCGGATTGAGGGCGTGGCCCCCGACACCAAAAATGGCCGCCTCTACACCGCCTACAACCAGCGCTTCCGCAACCGCTACGGCGTGGACGCGGGCAGCTTTAGCGCCAACGCCTACGACGCCGCCTACCTGCTCTCCTACGGCGCCATTTTGCTGCCCCAGGATGAGCCGGTGACGGGCACCGCGTTGGCTGGGACGATGGAGTTCCTCATTCAGGGCTCCAAGCTTGAAACCGGCCCCAGCAACATCGGCACCGCGCGCAACATCCTGCTCAGCGGCAACCCCATCAACTACGAGGGGGCCTCGGGCAACCTCCAGTTTGACCTGGATACCGGCGACTCGGCGGCCAACGTCATCCTGTGGCTTGTGGGCCAGGACGCGCGCCTTGACTACGAGTTCCAAGATACGATGACCTACCGCATTGGCGATGACGGCTTGACCGGGATGTGGGGCATGCTCGAAGAGTGATGTTCGGCGCTGCATGAGGCGCGCGTTTTGGCGCGATGCCCCATTGTGAAGAGGCTCTCCAGCGTGGCTGGGGGGCCTTTTTTATTGTGTGGTCAGGCAGTGGTGCCCCAGGCTGCGGCCCATACCAAAGTGCAGACAAAAGGTTTGATTTGGCATCAATGTTCGACGCGTTGGCATGGCAAATAGATGGTGAAGCGGATGCCGCCAAGGGGGCTGTCATCGATGTCGATCTGACCCTGGTGTTGCTCGATGATGTCGGCGCAAATGGACAATCCCACGCCGATGCTCGGCTCGATGGCCTTGTTTTCTGAGGACGACTGGAAGATCTTGGCCCGCTCTTCGACCGAGACGTCGTTGCCGCCGGTGGCCTCGATGCGCACCAGGACGTTGCCCTTGCGCTGCTGGGTGGACAGACGAATGCGGGCGTCGGACTTGTGGATGTCGATGGACTGCAAGGCGGCGAACATCAAGCTGATGGTGACCTGGAGGATGCGGTAGCGGTCCAACTCCAGCCCTGGGACCTCTCGCAGGCGCTCGATGAGCCGGACGTTGGGGGGCAGGTGGGGTTGGAGCAGTCCGGCGGCCTCCAGGACAATGTGGTTGATGGAGACCTCGGCGATGGAGTCGCTGCGGATGTGGGCCAGCGTGCGCAGTTGGCGCGTGATGAAGACGATGCGGTCGATGGCGCGCGTCGATTCATCGAGCATTTTGAGTGTTTCGCTCAGTTGTTCTTGTGGTTGGCGTTCTTTGAGCAGCCGCTTGGTGTGCTGGCGGTGCTCGGTGCTGGGATTGGACAGGGCGTGTTCCTTCCAATTGCGCAGCGTGGCCGCCAGTTGGGTCAACTCCCGATACTGGCTGTGGAGGTTGTTGTTGAGCATGGCAGCGGGGTTGCCCAGCTCGTGCGCCACCCCCGATGCAAGGCGCCCCAGCGCGTTGAGGCGCTTGTGGGTCTTGAGCTTCATGCGCGAGGCCAGGTGGCGGCTGCGGGCGTGTTTGAGCGCCTGTAAGAGCGCCGCGCCGTTGAGGTTGTGCTTGCCAAGGACATCTTGAGCCCCCCCGGCCAACGCGATGGAGGCCTGGTGCTGGTCGTAGGTGTCGAGCAAGACCACCCAGGGCAAACGTTTGATGCGCGGCGCGGCGTCTTTATAGAGTGAAGACCACGATGTGCCCTGAGGCCAGTGCGCCACCACCACATCACAAGCCCCGTGTGCCAGCGAAGCAGCCCCCTGCATCAGGTTCTGGGCCTCGGTGATGTTCAACCCTGGAGCTTCTTCAAGCAGCGCCATGCTGACAAGTTGGCGGTCGACCGTCTCTGGATCCACGATCAGAACCCGTTCCACGGTATTCTTATACACACTGCGCGATACAGGGGTTTCATACATGACTGATGCTCCGGTTGCACAGCAACTATGTTTGTCATTTTTTCAGGGTTGTCATCCTTTTTCGCTGCCCCACGATTATAATCCGTGCCCTTGATATCTCTGATTGTATGATTGAATTTATAGCTCAACGTTTTGGAGGTTTTTGAGATGCCAAGGTTGTTTGTGGGGCTGCTGACGATCGTCCTGGCGTCTTGCGGAGGATCGGGTGGCGGTGGGTCAGGTGCCCAGGATTCGCCGTGCGGCAATGTCTTCCTGGATCAGGCCCATTGTGGCAGTTGCGATGTCATTTGCCCCACCGGTTCGACCTGCGAGCAGGGCCAGTGTGTCTGTCCGACGGGCTTGAGTCCTTGCAACTCGGGTTGTGTTGATTTGCAGACCAACCTCGACCACTGTGGCCAGTGCGAAGAGGCGTGCGGCTCAAATCAGGATTGTGTCGCAGGGCAGTGCGCTTGCCCCGATGGGCAGCAAGACTGCGACGGCGCCTGCATTGATGTCCAAACCAACGCCAACCACTGCGGCGAGTGTGGCCAGCGCTGTGCCCAAGGCGCCCGCTGCGACGGTGCCCAGTGCGTCTGTCGCCCCGGTACGGCGCTGTGCGGCGATGCGTGCGTCAATGTGGAGTCCGACGAGGCCAACTGCGGTGGTTGTGGCGTGCAGTGCCCCGAAGACGCCGTCTGTGAAGAGAGCGCGTGCGCTTGCCGCAACAGCCGCGAGACCCTCTGCGACGATCTGTGCGTCCAAACCGACAGAGATTTGATTCACTGCGGCCAGTGCGACAACGCCTGCATCGAAGGGCAGACCTGTGACGCCGGGCGTTGTGTGTGTGAAGGTACAGGAGAGGAGGTCTGCGACGGAGCGTGCGTCGATCTGCGCTCCAGCCCGGTCCATTGCGGCGAGTGTGACAACGGCTGCGGTGAAGGCCAGGTCTGTCAGGAGGGCGCGTGCGCTTGCCCCGGCTTGACCACAGAGTGCGACGGGCAATGTGTCGACATTCGCCAGGATGAGGCCCACTGCGGTCAGTGCGGTCAGACTTGCGACGATGGCCTGGTGTGTTGCGGAGGGCAATGCGCCCAGGAGTGCGACCCGGCAGCCTACGATCTGGACTGTCCGCAAGATCTGGTCGTCGAGCCGGGCATCTTGCCTGGGGGGCTCGACGCCTATCAAATCCCCTTTGAACTCTCTGGGCAGGTGCGCAGCTTCCTGATGGTCCCCTTTGTGGAGAATGGAACCATTCGACTTGAGAGCCTGCAAACCCCAGGCGGCGAGACCCTGGGCATCCGCAACGGCGACTACAGCTTTGCAACCATCAATCAGAACTTCCTGGACCGTTTTGCCCCGCTCTTGGTGCCGCAAGCTCCCCAATTTGCCGATGTTGTCACCGAAGGCAGCTATATTTTGACGGTCGGGGCCCAAGAGCCGCCCTGTCGCCTGCTGATGACCACCACCGTGGCCGCCGAGCGCCTGGACTTGAATGTCTATCTGGTGGGTTTAAATGGCCTGGAGGCCGCCAACGCAGCGGACGACGCGGCGCTGACACAGATGCTCCAAAACCTCGAAGCGCGGTTGGCTGAGATTGGTGTCGAGCCTCAGGTGGTGCGCTTTGTGGACATCGAAGGCCAGGACGCCGATCGCTACCGAATTGTCCGCAGCGAAGACGCCGCGCTGGAGTTGGTGGCGCTGAGCCAGGACCCTGGTCTGGACGCGCAAGCGCGCCTGTCGCTCAACGTCTTCATCATCCGCCAGTTCTCCATCATGGGCGGCGGCGGGTTGGTGGGGCTTTCGTTGGGGTTGCCCGGCGCCGCAGGGCTGCACGGCACCCCCAGCTCCGGGGTCATCATCGCCGACCTGCGCGAGGACCCCTCGCTGATGTCCAAAGTCCTGGCCCACGAGTTGGGCCACTACCTGGGCCTTTTTCACACCTCCGAGGTCCTGGGCACCAGCTTTGACCCGCTGGCCGACACCGGTCGCTGCGAACGTCAGCAGTGGAACGACCCTGAGCGTTGTCCCGACATCGACAACCTCATGTTCCCCGCCGTCTCACCGTCCTCCGAAGGGATC
>CAKZKQ010000385.1 GCA_937123825.1 uncultured Pseudomonadota bacterium | reverse complement strand
TCGGTAGCGACGGCATCGCCGGCGCGGTCGTCGTCGCAAGCGTCGCCGAGGGCACCGTTGTCGAGGTCTCCCTGCTCCGGGTTGGGGGTGTCGGGGCAGTTGTCGTCGTCGTCAAGGACCTCGTCGCTGTCGCGGTCGTCTTCACAGGCGTCGCCGTCGCCGTCCTCGTTGGAGTCGGTCTGGTCGGGGTTGGCGATCAGGGGGCAGTTGTCGTCGTCGTCGAGGACTTCATCGCCGTCGTCGTCGTCATCGCAAGCGTCGCCCAGGTCGTCCTCGTCGGTGTCGAGCTGGTCTTCGTTGGCGTCGAGCGGGCAGTTGTCTTCGTCGTCGGTGACGCCGTCGCCGTCGGTGTCGTCGTCGCAGACATCGCCGATGCCGTCTTCGTCGAGGTCTTCCTGGTCGGGGTTGGCGATCTGCTGGCAGTTGTCGTCGCCGTCGGTGACGTCGTCGCCGTCATCGTCGTTGTCGCACAGGTCGCCGATGTTGTCCTCGTCAAGGTCGGCCTGGTCGGTGTTGGCCACGGTGACGCAGTTGTCGTCGTCGTCGAGGATGGTGTCGCCGTCGAAGTCGTCTTCACAGGCGTCGCCGATGCCGTCGCCGTCGGTGTCGAGCTGGTCGCCGTTGGGGATCAGGTAGCAGTTGTCGTCGATGTCGAGGATGTCGTCGTTGTCATCGTCGTCATCGCAGAGGTCGCCGGTGCCGTCATCGTCGTTGTCGATCTGCTCGAAGTTGGGCACGAGCGGGCAGTTGTCGTCGTCGTCGGGGATGGTGTCGCCGTCGATGTCGTCTTCGCAGGCGTCGCCGATGCCGTCGGCGTTGGTGTCGGCCTGATCGGGGTTGGCGGTCAGGTCACAGTTGTCGTCTTCGTCGGGGACGTCATCGTTGTCGTCGTCGTCGTCGCAGGCGTCACCAAAGCCGTCGCCGTCGGTGTCGATCTGGTGGAAGTTGATGACAAACTGGCAGTTGTCGGAGATGTCGAGGATGGAGTCATCATCGTCGTCATCGTCACAGGCGTCGCCCTGGCCGTCTTCGTCGTTGTCGGCCTGGTCAGCGTTGGCGTCAAACTGGCAGTTGTCGTCGTCGTCAAGGACTTCGTCGTTGTCGTCGTCATCGTCGCAGACGTCGCCAAAGTCGTCATCGTCGTTGTTGGCCTGGTCGGGGTTGGCGATCAGGCGGCAGTTGTCATCGTCGTCGTTGACGCCGTCGTTGTCGTTGTCATCGTCGCAGATGTCGCCCTGGCCATCTTCGTCGCCGTCGGCCTGGTCGGGGTTGGCGTCAAACTGGCAGTTGTCTTCTTCGTCGAGGATGTCGTCGTTGTCGTCGTCATCATCACAGGCGTCGCCCAGCAGGTCGTCGTCGTTGTCGGCCTGGTCGGGGTTGGCGTCGAACTGGCAGTTGTCGTCATCGTCGGGGACGTCGTCGTTGTCGTCGTCGTCATCGCAGACGTCGCCAAAGTCGTCCTCGTCATTGTTGTTCTGGTTCTCGTTGGGGAAGAATTGGCAGTTGTCGTCATCGTCGAGGACGCCGTCGTTGTCATCGTCGTCGTCGCAGACGTCGCCGAACTCGTCCTCATCAAAGTTGGCCTGATCGGCGTTGGAGATGAACTGGCAGTTGTCGGGGCCGTCTTCGATGCCATCGTTGTCGTCGTCATCGTCGCAGACGTCGCCGAAGAGGTCATCGTCGTTGTTGGCCTGGTCGCGGTTTGCGATGAACTGGCAGTTGTCGTCGCCGTCGTTGACGCCGTCGTTGTCGTCATCGTCGTCGCAAACGTCACCAAAGTCATCGCGGTCGTTGTTGGCTTGGTCGGTGTTGGAGATGAACTGGCAGTTGTCGTCGCCATCGAGGACATCGTCGTTGTCGTCATCGTCATCGCAGACGTCACCAAAGCGGTCGTCGTCGTTGTTGGCCTGATCGCGGTTTGCGATGAACTGGCAGTTGTCATCGCCGTCGAGGATGCCGTCGTTGTCATCGTCGTCGTCGCAGACGTCGCCAAACTCATCGCGGTCGGCGTTGGCCTGATCGGCGTTGGCGTCGTTGATGCAGTTGTCCTCGCAGTTGAGGACGTTGTCACGGTCGTTGTCGGTGTCGGTGACGGTGATGACCCAATCGATGCGGGTGTCGCCGCCCTGGCCGTCGCTGACCACCAGGGTCACGGCGTTGGGGCCGATCTGGTCGCAGCCAGGGGTCCAGGTCACGTTGCCGTTCTCGTCGACCTCCATTCCCTCGGGGGCCTCTTCAAGGCGGTAGGTCAGCGGGTCGGTGTCCCGAGCGTCGGGGTTGTAGGTGTAGGGCTGACCCACGGTGCCGGCCGTCTCCGGGCGGTTGCCGAAGTTGGGCGGGATGTTGGTGATTGTCACCACCGCGGTGTCGGTGCCGGTGAGGTTGAGGGGGTTGGTGGCCTGCACGCGCACGGTGCAGGTGGCCGGGCCGTTGAGGTTGGTGGCGTCAAAGGTCACCGACTGGCCGTTGGCGTCGTCAAAGGCCACGTCGCCATCGCAGTCCAGGTCCCAGTCAAAGCTCTGGCACTGGCCCCTGGTGCACTCGGCGCGCAGAGTGATCGTGCCGCCTTCGCCCACAGTGTAGGGGCCGCCGGCGTCCACCGTCGGTGGGATCAGCAGCTCAGTGGCGGTCCACAGGTTGCGGAAGAACTGACGGTTGTGGTTCTCGGCGTAGTTGCCGCAGCCGTCTTCCCAGAGGTTGACGTCGGCGTTGTAGAGGAATCGGTTGCCGTGCAGACCCATGATGGGGCGGTTGTTCGAGCCAAAGGCCAGGAAGGTGCCGCTGGTGGCCAGCGAGCTTGCCGCAAATTTGATGACATCAACGCCCTGCATCAGAGGGTGGTTGACCACTCGCGCGTCGTTGTCGCAGCCGCTGTCAAAGAGGTCGTTCTGGATGCTGTTGCCAAAACCCAGGCGCGTGGCGAGCGTGTTGATGGTGGTGTTGGCGTTGACGTGGAACCCTTCGTGCTCGCCGACCGCGATGAGGAAGCCGCCTGCGTTGTGGAAGGCTGTAAACGCGGCCAGTTCAGCCTCGCTCAAGCCGTTGCGCGGCACCATGATGAAGATCATCCGGTAGTTCTGGATGCTGGCCAACGAGGAGGTCTCGTCCACGCCAGCCGCGCCCGCTTGCACGAGGGCGTTGCGCAGCTGAGTGTAGTTGGCGGTGACGCCGTTGCCTGTGCAGTAGCCGTTGGCACCGCAATAAATCATGGCACGATCGCCGCTCTGAGCCTGAGCTTCTGATGGGGCTGCAATCCAACACAGCGCAGCCATCAGGAACAACCCCATCTGGCCCATGCGTTGATTCAAGCGATTGCTGGATGTCTTCATGGGATGATTTGCCTTATTCAGTTGAGACTGAAATTGATGGATTTCGTCTCGTGTAAAAATACAGCTAAATCATAGCTTTGAAGCCCGACCGTGTCAATTTCAATGTGTTCTCTGATATGCTGTTCAGTGTGGTCGCACTATGCCCAATAATGACGTGGATCCCGTCTACAAGGCGGTGGATGGAGGTTTTGTGGCCGATCCAGGTTCGACAAAAATCAGCGTGGGGTGGAGCTTGGCGTTGGCGGCCGCGAGCCTTTTCTTGGGTGTGGTGTTGTGGTTGGCCTACCACAACCAGCTGCCGGTCCAATGGCTCCAGCGCATCCCCCGATACGATAAACTGGGGCACTTTGTGCTCATTGGCGGAGCGGCGTGGTTGGCGTACCGCGCCAGCGGACGGCGCATGGTCCGTTTGGGGCGAGCATCGGTGCCGTTGGGGCCGGTGGTGGTGTTGGCGGTGGCGTTTGTGGAGGAGGGGTTTCAGATCTTGTCGCCGCACCGCAGCTTCAGTGTCTCGGATCTGGCGGCCAATGTCCTGGGCGCAGCCTTCTGGGTGGGGCTGGACATGTGGTGGGCTCGTCGCAGCGCAATGCCTCCAGTGCAAGAGGACCCCGAGGCATAAAGATACGCTCCCGATGGCTCACTTTTCGAGTTTGTCCAACGCCAGGCGCTCGGTCCACTTGGCGACAAACTCTTTGTAGGTGCCGTCTTTGCTGGTCTTTTTGGCGCGCTCTGCCAGACCCAACAGGGTCTTGCGGGGCAGGTCCTCGGTGGCGGACTCGGCCAACCAATCGGGCAAAGAGCCGCCAGGATCGGCGTCCACTTGATACTCTACACGCGTGCGCGTTCTGCTCAGCGCCTTGAACTTGTAGTGCCCCTTGAGCCGCGGCATGCGCACCACGTCCTCCACCTCGCCTTTGAGCGGCGACTTGATGGACCAGAATTTGACGTGGATGGTGCGCTTCTCGACGTTGATGTCGGTCTTGCTTTGAATGACCACGTCTCGGTCAGAGACGGGCCACGGCGAGTCGGTGCGGTTGTAGACGATGCGCTCAAAGTCTCCGAGGCGTTTGAGGATTTTGGACTCGGCGCAGTTGGCCATCCACTCGGTGGCCTTCTCGGTGTCGTTGAGCACCGCCATGATGTCGATCATGCTGGAGTCGATCACTGCGACGCCGCGGAAGATGGGCAGGTCGCGGCCTTCGACGGCCTTCATGCTGACCACGACCCCGTCGTCGTCTGAGACTTCCTCCCATCCGGCCGCCATGGCGGTGGCACAGGTCAGCGCCACAAGGAGCATGGCGGTGGTCAGGATGAAGCGGCGTCTGGTTGGGGTGCTGCGCGTGGGGAACATGGTCGGGAACCTCCCGTGTGGGGTTGTGGGCAGCGTGTCCTGAGGCCGCCCCCTGTGATCCTGGCTCCAAAGTACGTTGACGGTAGCAACATCATGGGTGACTCGTCAATCGGCCTGCGTGCGTTGGTAGATTGTGGTCAGCTCCCCCGATGGATCAAGGTGGTGGTGTTGGGCCAGGATGGTGCCCAGTTTGTTTGGCATTGTTGGGTCGCGCAGGCACTCCAGGGCCATGGCGCTCAAGGCGACCGTCTGGGGGAACTGTGCGCTTTGGGCCGAAAAGTCCACAGCGTCCAGCAGTATGTCGGTCAGGTGTGGCTCGCCAGGTGAGAAGAAGTCCTGGACGCGGCACGTGGTCAGTGTTTGCGCTGGATGGCACCGCGCGGCCCATGACTCTGGGAGGGCAGGGGGGCACTGGGCTGCGTCGGGTGCGCCGTCGACGTCCCAGTCCAGCTCAATCAGTGACACAGCGATGTAGCCGATCGCTTCTTCTTTGAGGTCTTGGGCGTCTGGTGAGTCGGGCAGGGATAGGACCTCTTTGAAGCGGCCGATCGCCTGGGGGTATTGGTCCTGGCGGTAGTGGGTCCAGCCGAGCTTATAAAGGATCTGGGGGGTGTATCGATCGCCTTGGGCGACCAGCGCGTGTTGATAGGCGCGGGCGGCGCCGGGCAGGTCTTGGGTGTCAAAGAGGTATTCGCCGATCCGCACCCAGGCCTCGCGCACGTGTTGGCTTTGGGGGTGGTCTGCGATGATCCGTTGGAGATCTTGCTGGGCGCGCGGCTCCTGTCCGTCGATGATCAGCACAAAGGCCCGCAGATGGAGGGCGTCATCGAGCTTGGGCCACTGCGGGTGATTGTCGATGAGCGTGTTGAGGACTTCGATGGCCTGCTGAGTGTGGCTTGGCTGGCTCTGGGAGTCGGAGGGCTCTTCCTGGGCCTCTTCAAGGTGCAGCAGCGCCAGGCGCAGGAGGGCATCGGGCCGGTGCTCCTGATCGTCGGGGTGCTCCTGGATGAAGGTTTTGAGCGCGTCGATGGCCTCTTTGCGAGGAGCCGGCGCCGCAGTGCTTGAAGCGGCGGGCTGTGGTGGGGTGGGGTTGGGGGTCTGACATGCCGACAGGGCGATGATCGCCGCGATCGGCATGCGCGTGCAAAGTGGGTTCATGGCTGACTCCGGCCTTTGAGCGTCAAGATGTGGTCTATGACGTGTTTGAGGGGGCGATGTTGACACCGGGTCAGTGGGCCGCCACAGTCATCGACCGCTCGGACTGGGGTGCACGCGATGGAGGAGAGGTGTCCAGACAGAAGATCATCAGTGTGGTGGGGGCGGCGATCATTGACGACCAGGGCCGTTGCCTGGTCACTCGCCGCAGCGCTCGGATGAGCAACCCGCTCAAGTGGGAGTTTCCAGGAGGCAAGATCGAGCCGGGAGAGCGCCCCCAGGAGGCGTTGAAGCGAGAGATCGCCGAGGAGCTGGGGCTGAACATTGAGGTGGGCGCGTTTGTGGGCAGAGGGCAGGCGCCGGCGGGACGACGTCAGGTGGTTTTGGACGTCTATCTGGCCAGGATTGTGTCGGGAGAGCTTGAGCTGCGAGAACACGACGAGTCCCTGTGGTGCGAGGTCGGTGAACTCGATTCGCTGGATTGGGCCAGGGCAGACGTGCCGATTTTGGAGCCGCTGCGGGCGCATTTGATCGATCCATCCGGGGCATTGGAGCGTAAATAAAAAAAGGTGGTGTGCGTGGGGTGACAATGATCGTCACTTTGCGTGGGGTCGCTTGACCCCAGCGCTATGACCTTTTTGCACAGTGGTGTGTGTAAAACCACAGTGAAGCCCGTATTGGCGGGCAATCGACCTATGGCGTAATTTTTGCTTGTTATTGTAGCGGCTGAGCCACACCCAACGGCGTGCTCAATGCAAGAGGCAAGGCGAGCGCTTGAATCCGATGTTTTGGTTCCCTAGGATTGGGGACTGGAGCGGTTTTATCGGACAGCAGGCTACTTAATATGAGGTATGTCGTGGCGTGCGCGTTGCGGTTTTACCTTGATTGTGGAGGTCAGTGACAATGAGAGAGGCGATGGCCGACGTCGGGGGCCGGTCCCCTGCGGCAGAGGCGGCCCAGACGAGCGCTGTGAGAGGAGCGCCGGCGAGAGTCGGTTGGCGCCTTGTGGCGTTGCTGGCGCTGCTGGCGCTGGGCCTGACCGGTTGCCCCGAGGAGACGGGCGGCGGTTCGATCGAAGATCCCAACAACAACACGCCGGTGTGCGGCGATGGGGTCTGCGAGGAAGGCGAAGACGATTGTCTGGTGGACTGCAACGTCGACGACGGCAACAACGACGTGCCGGAGTGCGGCGACGGGTTGTGCGAAGACGGCGAGCCCGCCTCTTGCCCCGAAGACTGCCAGGAGGAAGCGGAGTGCGGCGACGGGGTCTGTGATCCCGGCGAAGAGGGCAACTGCAGCCTTGACTGTGTCGGCGGCGCAGAGGTCTGCGAGCCGTGCGAGAACAGCGAAGAGTGTGGTGGTCCCAACGACCTCTGCTTGCCGCTGGCCAGCGACCCAACCATCCGCGCGTGCGCCCAGGATTGCTCGACCGACCCCAACTCCTGCCCCTCGGGTTACACCTGTCAGGAGCTGGATGACGGCAACGACGTCATCAACTTCCAGTGCGTGCCCAGCAACGGCCTGTGCCCCTTCAACAACCCTGACGACGACGGCGACGGCGTGGGCGACGGCAACGACAACTGCCCCGAGATCCCCAACCAGGACCAGCTCGACAGCGACGGTGACGGCGTGGGCGATGCCTGCGACAACTGCGCTGATCTGGCCAACCCCGGTCAGGAGAACTCCGACGACGACACCTACGGCAACGTCTGCGACAACTGCCCTGGCGAAACCAACCTGGATCAGGCCGACGCTGATGGCGACGGTGTGGGCGACAGCTGCGACAACTGCCTGCGTCAGCCCAACCAGGACCAGGCCGACATCGACAGCGATGGCTTTGGGGACATCTGCGACATCTGCCCCAACGCCAACGACCCCGAGCAGAGCGACTCCGATGGTGACTTCCACGGCGACGCCTGCGACAACTGCCCCGAGCGGTCCAACACCAACCAGGAAGACGGCGACGGCGACGGCGTCGGTGATTTCTGCGATGTCTGCCCCCAGGCGCCCAACCCCGATCAGGCTGACGGCGACTTCGACGGCATCGGTGACCTGTGTGACAACTGCCCCGATCAGTTCAACCCCAACCAACGCGATGAGAACAACGATCAGCTCGGCGACGCCTGTGACCCCAACAACCAGGAGATTGTCCCTGGTCCGGGCATCTGGCACGGCGGCGCGGCGCGTTCCTCTTCGCAGAACTATCGGGTCCGCGGTCTGAACGCCACAAGCGAGGCGGGTCGGATCATGGAGAGCAACAACTACACCATCACTCCCCTGGGCATTGGCGTTCAGGAGTAGTCGAGCAAAGCTTTTACACGTGACGCCGGTCGCCCACGCGGGCGGCCCAAGCACTGAGGTTTAAAACACCATGCGCAACCAACTGAACATCCTCAAGGGAGCGGTCCTGAGCGCGGTTATCATCGCCTGCGCTTTGCTGACTGCCTCCACCGCCATCGCCCAGCAGATCCCCCAGGTCCTGCCCTACCAGGGCTACCTGGCCCGCGCCAACGGCAACGCTGTTGAAGGCACCGTGGACATCGTCTTCAACCTCTACGCTGGCAGCCAGGACGAAGAACCCCTCTGGAGCGAGACGCACGAAAACGTCATCGTCCAGGACGGCGTCTTCTACGTCTACCTCGGCTCCGAGCTGGACCTGCTGGAGTACTTCGGCGACGGCACCACCAAGTACCTGGGCATCTCCGTCAACGGTGACCCCGAAGCCGAGCCCCGTCAGTCCATCGGCTCGGTCCCCTACGCCCTGCTGGCTGGCAACGCCCTGGCCCTCGAAGGCTACGGCGCCGACTACTTCGCCTCGCAGCAGGACATCGAGAACTTTGTGACCAACCAGGAGTTGGCCAACATCCTCAACGACTACGCCACTCAGCAGGACATCGCCAACTTCATCACCGAAGGCGACGTCACCGAGCTGCTCGAGAACTACGTCACCGAGGCCGACATCGCCAACTTCATCACCAACCAGGACCTCACCGAGGCCCTGGAGAACTACGTCACCGAGGGCGACCTCAACCAGTACGTGACGGTGGACCAGTTGGAGAACTTCGTCCAGGAAGGCGACCTCAACAACTACGTCACCCTCAACGAACTCAACAACTACGTCACCCAGCAGGAACTCAACAACTACGTCACCAACGTCGATCTGGATGAGTACGTCACCAACCAGGAGCTGACGACGGCGCTCAACAACTACGTCACCGTCACCCAGCACACCACCGACGTCACCAACCTGCAGAACCAGATCAACAACCTGCAGAACCAGATCAACAACATCAACGTCAACGGCAACGGTGGCGGCACGGGTTACATCCTCGGTCAGACCACCGCGACCACCGACGGCAGTGTTACTTTCAACGGTTTGACCGGTTGGGAAGCCACCAACGCCATGTGCCAGGCCCACTTCGCCAACGAGCCCACCGCCCACATCTGCAACGACAACGAAGCCCAGCTGGCTTTCTCCGTTCAGAGCTATGGCAACGGTCTGCAGTTCAACGTTGAGGCCTGGATCGCTGGCCTGGGCTCGCAAGGCAACAACGCCAACAACACCACCAACAACAACTGCCAGAACATGCTCTACCACTCGGGCCACATTGGTACCGGCGCCACGTCCATCTTCTTCAACAACACCAACCCCGCCGGCAACAACACCGCCGTGGCTGGTGACATCATCAACGTCAAGTACAGCCAGGCCTGTGGCACCGCGCGCCGCATCCTGTGCTGCCGCTGATGCCATCGGACAGGCAGCCCGTAGCGGGCTGACCTGAACGCGAAAAGCCCCGCTGACATCTGTCAGTCGGGGCTTTGTTGTTTCTTGTGGCTCTTGCTGCTTGCGTGCTGGCTTTTGTGTGTTTGCGGGGCACGGGAGTTGGGGAAGTGGTTCATCAATGCCGCTGCGCGGCGGCTTGGATGCCTGAGCGGCGCTTGTGGGCGGTTTGTGAAGCTGCGTTTGGGGGCCAGCCCCCACGCCCGCAGGGGTGCAGTATGCCAGTCTCCCGTCGCCAGCGTTGCTGAAGAAGCCGATACCTTCGTTGTCAATGCGCAGGCGCAGCGCTGCTGCGTCTGCGCTTGCCGCCTCGGCCTCGACTCCTTCAACAACGCTGGCTCGGTCCACCTGACACACGGCACCCTCGCCGGGGACACGTCCCCGGACCCGTGATTTTTTGTCCGTCAGATCAACGTCATCACGTCGCGGATCTGCTCCAGACCAAGCTTGAGCAGGAACGAGGAGCCGCGCCCGTAGCTCTTGGAGCCCAGCACAAAGAAGTCCGGCTCGGGGCTCTTGAGCGTATCCGGCCCAGGGCTGCTCTGCGCCAAGCAGTCGCCGCCCCCGCCGCCGCTGGCCGCCAGCAACGCCGCCGCCAACTTCATCGGACCCTCCGAGGCATAGCACTGGTGCACTTGCAACTCCCGGTAGAGCGACAGATCAGGCTGGTAGCCCACGTTGGCCAGCACCACGTCCACGCCGTCGAGCGTCTGCGTGCTGCCGTCGGCCCCGCGCAGCTCCAATGACACCTGCTGGCCCCCGGCCTGCTTGACGCCCTCGATGCTCACGCCGCCAATGTGCGCCGCGCGCTGATCAGCGCCCGCCAGCGTGTTGCCCAGCGCCGCCAGCGCGTCGCGTTGCGGCAACGGATCGCCGTCAATGCGTTGGTATGGCTGCGAGTCCTTGCGCGTCAGCCACGTGATCTGCGTCTGCGGCGCCTCTTTTTTCAACTCCAGCAGGTTGTTGATGTTGGTGATGGCCGAATAACCCGCCCCCACCACCACCACATGCTTGCCCGCAAAATGCGCCGACTGCTCCCCCTGCACGTCCGGCAGGTCGTGCATGATCTGCCCCGAAGCCCTTGCCTTGCGCTCACCCGGCGCCGGGATCCCCGCGTCGCCAAGGGCGTTGGGCTGAGAAAAGGTCCCCGTGCTGTCCACCACGACCTCGGCAAAGACCAGCGACTCGTTGCCCTGGGCGTCCTCCACCAAAATCCTAAACGGGCGCTCCCGGCGGCTGGCGCTGGCGATCAGCTCGCCCTTGAGCACGCCCTGGCGACCCATGCTGAGCACCTTGGTGCCCGTGTGGATCCGGCCTTTAAGGCTGGGGTGCTCGGAGAGCGGCTCCAGGTAACGCGCCACCAACTCGTTGCCCGTGGGAAAGACCGTCGGGTCCGGCGCAGACACGTCCATCTCCCCAAGCGCCTTCAGGCCCAGATCGCTGACGTTCAACTCCCAAGGGCTAAAGAGCTTCACATGCCCCCACTGGCGCACCGACTCGGCCACGCGGCCTTGCTCATAGACCTGCACGTCGTGGCCCGCGTTGGCCAGCGCCAGGGCGGCCTCCAGGCCCACCGGCCCGGCGCCCAGGACCGCGATCTTTCGGGATTGGCTGCTGGTTTCACTCATGGTTCTGTCTTGGCTCCTGTCTTTGACTTCAGGAGGGCGCCTCTTGCGCCCCTGATCAACCCCCAACGCGCCGCTGACGTCGCAGCGACAAGCGTCTAGCATGGTTTGGGCTGATGGGTTGTGCTGCTGGACCGTCCTTGTGAAGGCGTTGCCGGGTCTGGACTTTGTCTCCAACGCCTTCGAACGATGCGCTCTTCCTGCCGCAGCGGCTTTTATGTGAAAATCCACATATGTCTGACCATGGATGATGCCACAAGGGCGTCCACATGCCAAAACTCGCCGTTGTGAGAGGGCTCAATGGCCAAAATTCAGAGCCAACACCACCCCTGGGCTGCCCAAATGGGTCGGTGTGGTGTCTGATGAGTGGGTTTGGGTGTGGATTGGGACATGGGCCAGAGTGGAAAAGCCAGCGTTCGGGGCGTGAAACCCTGAAGGCTGGCTTTTGGTGGGGTTGGTCCCGACATCATGGGACCGGGCAGTGTCCGACCGGGGTCAGGCGCTGCCCAAAGGCAGGTTGTGGGTGCGACCTTGAAGGCCGCCGGACATCACTCGCAGAAGCCGTTGGCGCAGGTGCCACCTTCGCCGCACTCCTCGTCGTGCCAGCAAGCCTGGCGGCACATGGCGTCCACGCAGGTCAGGCCGTCACTGCAGTCGGCGTTGCGGCGGCACTCGATGTCCGGGCGCCAGTCCACGCGGCAGACGCCGTGGTCGCAGAAGAAGCCGTCTTCGCACTGGGCGTTGTCGGTGCAGTACGCGTGGCAGTAGCCGTTGATGCAGGTGCCGTTGTCGCACTCGCTGTCGCGCAGGCACTCTTCGCCGCCGTCGGCGTCATCGCGGCAGACGCCGTCCTGACAGGTCTGGCTGCGGGCGCAACCTTCGTCGCTCTCGCAGTAGTCGCGGCAGAACATGTCTTCGCAGGCCCCGTCGCGGCATTCGCCGTCGGACATGCACATGTCGTGCTCTTCTTCGGGCTCGGGGGCGGTGACGCAGGTGGCGTCCTCGCACACAAAGCCTTCGCCGCAGTCGATGTTCATCACACAGTCGGGCTCGGAGACGGGATCGACGCAGACGCCGCCGTTGCAAACCTGACCGCCGGTGCACTGCGCGTCGTCGTCGCAGTCGCCGCCGTTGTTATCGGCCGCCTGGCAGGTGCCATCGACGCAGAGTTGGTCGTCGGCGCAGTCGCTGTTGAAGACACAATCCTGGCCTTCATCACCGTTGTCGCCGTTGTCGCCGTTGTCGCCGTTGTCGTTGTTGCCGCCGTCGCCGTTGTTGTCGCCGCCGTCGCCGTTGTCTCCGTTGTCGCCGTTGTTGTCTCCCCCGTTGTCGTTGCCGTCGCCATCTTCGTTGCCGTCGCCGTCTTCGTCGTGGACAATGCAGACGTTGTCTTCACAGTAACAGCCAGGACCGCAGTCCTCGTCTGTTTCACAGGTGATGACAGGGTCGTACCAGCCTTCCTCGCACTCGTAACACCCCCACTCATCACAACACTGGCCGTCTTCCTCAAGCAGGAAAAGACACCCGCTCAGCGTCATGGCCATCATGGCCACGATGGCCATCAACATTGGAGCTCTTGCGTACATGCTTCCTCCGTAAATCGCTTCCTACTGCCTACCTTTGCGATCCAGTGCGTCCGGCCCTGCGGTCATAAGTGTCAACCACCGCAAACCCGACGAGCTTTCCAATGGGCCCAGAAACCTGGCTCTTCTTCCCAGGCACCCAGGGAGCATCTCTCCCGCTTTGTCTGAGGCGGCGGTGAAGTCTTTGTGACACCACCTACTTCTCAGATGCACAGTCGAGCTATCCCGTGACACCTACCAGTATGGCCCTTTGAGGGAAATTCTCAACCCTGTGAAATCTGGACCCACCCTGGGCCGCTCGAAGCGGTCTGTCACCAGAAGCGCCGCAAGCGGCCACAGGGCAAATCCTTCAACACGGCGGGATCCACAAGCAAGGCATATGCCAGAAGGCGACAATGACCTTAGCTGCCGGGTTGACACTCCCTTAACGCCCTCCCACACCGGATCTTACACTCCTACGATTCTTTTTCTCTTTGGGCTGCGTCTCCTCCTTGTTCGACACAGCGTGTATCGTCTTGACCACGGGTGTGTATCCACCGCGCCACCTGATCGGGTCGCTGGGGATACACGCGCTGGGCACCGCCTGGACCGACCTTGGTGGATCCTGGCGTGGTGGCACAAAGCCCCACGACGTCGCTCGGTGGCCTGCCGCGTGCCGTGGATCGTTTTGGGTCCGACGGGCGAGCGTGGCAGGAGACGGGCTTGGGCGCGGGTCTGTGTGAGACTACACCGCTGCGGCGCACATCTGTCCCTGGGCCATGCGATGATGTTCCTGGGCCATGCGCCTTATCCAACACTTCGGAGGGCTTTAAACGTCACCTGCTTGGATAAAGTTTCATCCAAGGCAGGACAAAAAGGTCTGAACAGAGGAATGAGGCCGGATCAGCCCCAGAAGATCGGCGAGGCCCAGGCACATTCGCCGTCGTCCTGAACCGCACGGACATAGAGGAAGCCAGCTTCCTGGCGGAGCTTGTCGGCCGAGATGTGCACCGACTGGGCTGCGCGCAGCCCGTCGCCATCATGGGTCCAGCGGCCCACCACCGTGGTTTGCCCCTGGGGGCCTTGTGCAAAAGCGATCACTTCGCGCCACGGCGCGCTGGTCTGGGCGGACCACTCAAGCGCAACGCCTTGTGCCGGAGGGGCAGGGAGTGTGCCGCCTTGCCAGACCCCGTTGGCCTGTACGCCCAGCGACATCATGGCGCCCGACGTGCCCCAGGTGCGCCCGGCGCGGATGGCGGCCATGATGGCCGCGCGCCCAAGGCCATCGGGCAACCAGACGCCCGTCAGGCCGGTGGTGTGGCTGTCTTCTTTGCGGCTGACCCCGTGGTGCCAGCGCAAACCGTGGCCGTCCGAGCCGCCCACAAAGCCAAAGCGCTGGCCAGACTCCAGTTGGCGCCGGATGAAGTGGCCGCGCAGAGCGTCCTGGTGGTGTTCCAGACCCAGGCGGTGGGCAAAAGGGGCCGGGGCGATGTCGTCCATTGGGGCTTCGTATTGCCCGTGGCAAGAGCACACCTCCCAGCAGGGCTGCACCTGACGGCGGTGGTTCTCCGGGTCGCCGCCCAGCCAGCCCACGTGGTGGGGGATGGCAATCCCGCCGTGTGACTCCACCGCCGCCAAAAGGTCTTCGGGTGCCTCCAGGCCGTCCCAGCGGCAGACCACCGGCACGTCCGGGTTGTCAAAATAGACGCACTTGTGACCGGGGCCGGGGTAGCGGGGGCCGGTGTACTCGATGCCGATCAGGGTGGCGAAGCCATCCTGCGGGCGGTTGAAGGCCTCGGCGGTCGACACCATCATCTGCCAGACCGTGTCGGTGACGCGACGACCGATGAACGCGTCGTGCTCGGTCAAGCAGGCAAAGTCGTGGTGGTAGCGATCGCGGCAACGCAGATAGGCCTCCTCCACCGTGCCCACCCCATCTGAGTGGGCCGAGTGAAAGTGGATGTCGCCCCAATAAGCCCCGTGGTCCTGCCACAACGGGCGCTCCCGTGTCTTTGCGGTGCTCAAAGGGGCCACAGGCGCGGTCACAGACACCGCTTTGAGGGCATCGACCTGCACACCACCCCCTGGTTGACCTTCCAAAAGCTGGACCTGGATCCCTCGGCGGCCGTGGTAACACAGCGCCAGGCGATCGCTTTGCATGTCCAAAAGGTTCATCCGCGTGCCGCGGCATCCCCAGAGCACCGGCTCGGTCTGGCTGAGCTCTCCCCACCCATCCTGGCCAAAACACTGCAAACGCACGTTGTGTGAGGCCCGCGCCATCACCCACACGCGCCCGTCGCCCCCGCAGACCACCGCCGGAAACTCCAGCGATTGGTCTTCGCCGTCCACATCAAAGTTCTGCTCGGGGGGCGGCTGCGCAGGGTCGTGGAGTTGGAGCCGATCACCTTGCCAACTGAGCCGACGCAGCCGCGTCCAGCGCACCAACGCCGGCTGACCGTTTGGCGGTCGATCGCTGGCCCAGGCCATCCACGCCGCCCCATCGGGCGCCCATGCCACCGACGGCCCCTGGTTGAAGCACTGACCCGAGGCCAACGCTCCCAGCTTTTGCAGGCCACCGCTCGGAGCCACCAGGGCGCCTTCTATAATGATGGCTCCTGGCTGGTGTGCTTCCCAGACCACCAGCGCTCGCCCGTCGTCAGGGTTGATCGCCAAAGCGGGGCGCAGGCGCAGGTCTGTGGTGTCGGACGCCAGAGTGTGGATCGTGGTTTGACCGTTGTGTCGCTTTTCGAGCAGCTCGATCGAGTGTTGGCCGTCCCGGCGGCACTCGTAAGCCACCCACCAGGCCTGGGTGGTCCAGCCCGACACTGGTCTGGCGATCCGGTCAGCCTGGATCAGGACTTCGGGCTTGGACAAAGAACAACCGCCCACCGAAAGTTCAGACCACACCAACGAGCCGCTGTGGCGATCATCGCTGGCCGCCCAGACTAGCCTCACCTGATCACCGCCTTCGACCAGCGATGGCCAACTGGTCTGCCCCGGCGAACCACACCGCACGCCGTCGAGCGTTTCGGTGATCGCTTTGCGGGTGTCGGGTGAACGGCTGAAGTCTGAGGGGAGATCACCGAGGCGGCCTGCCACAGGGTTTTGGCGGCCCGAGGTCTTGTCGCGCTCAACCCAGGCCACCCAAAGGGCGCCAGCGTCGGCCTGCAGTCTGGCCAGAAAGGGTTCTGTGGCGTAGTTGTCCTGCGGATCGAGGCGCCAGGGTGAAGTCAGTTTCATCG
>CAKZKQ010000384.1 GCA_937123825.1 uncultured Pseudomonadota bacterium | reverse complement strand
ACCAGATGGACGTCCAAACCGGCCGCGTGGCTTCACTCGACGCACAGCGCGCCAAGGCCGAAGCCCAGAGCGACGCCGTCCCCGCCAGCCCCGACCTGGAAGCCGCCGCCGCCCAGGGCGCCAGACGCAGCGCCACCCGCAACGTCACCGCCGCGCTGGCTGACCGCCTCTGGCATCGTCGCAAGACGCGCACCTTCTCCAGCCTCCCGCACATGACCGCCCAGCGCGTCCTGGCCCCCGATGAATCGGGCACCCGGCAGACCTTTGACGAGGCGTTTGAAGGCCAGGACAGCGCGCGAGGACCCAAAGAGAGCATGTGGGGACAGGTCCACAGGCGCCTTGGCAACATGGCCTCCAAACCCGGCCCTCGCGCCCCTGGCGGCCCCGGACTGGCGCGCCTTGGCAACCTCATCGAGCGCAGCGCCACCACCATGGCCCGGCAACTGGCCCAGAGCGCCGCAGCGGCACCCCAAGCCCCCTCGCGCGCCGCCAGGGCCCCCAGGCCCATCGCACAGACCGAGTTGGCCACGCCGCGCCTGGCGGGCCTGCCGGGCAACGTCTTCGCGGACCTGTCATCGTCGCGCATGCGCGGCGTCTACATGCCCGCCCTGGCGCGCGTCACAGGCCGCAACAGAGCCCAAAGGCCCCGCGCCGAAAAACTCCCTGACATCCACGACCGCGAAATGAGCGCGGTCGTCGACGACATGGCCGACCCCAGAGCCATCTACGCCGCGCTGCTGGGCGAAGTGGGCGAAAAACTCTGGGAAGAGCAGCCCGAGGTCGCCCATCGCCTCCAAGCCTCGTTCAAACCCGTGGCCGCGGTCCTGCCCAAGGCTGGCGCGCAAGGCTTTGAGCCCATGCGACGCTACACCGAGCAAATGCGGCGCAAGGTCGAAACGTGGATCGGCGGCGGCAGCCGCGACGGCGTCGAGCGCAGCCGCCACCAGCCCGTATTGACCCCCGAAGGCGGCTCGGCACGCTCCATCGGCGACTACATCGGCGGCCCCTTCAAGCTCGACATCCGGGGGGCAGGCGAAGCCACCGGCGATCTGGTGCGCCAACAGGCCGAAGAGGTCGAGCGCAAGCTCCTCAGCGAGCGCACCGCCATTGACCAGGGCCTCTTGAACAAGGTCAGCCGCCTCATCGGGCGCAAACCCACGCGGCAGGTCGAGGCCTACTCTGGCCCCACCGCCGCCATGATCGCCCAGGAGATGGGCGCGCGCGCCTTCACCATCGGCAGCGCCATGTTCCTGCCCACCGACTCCAAACAGGCCAAACTGACGCCCACCGTGGCCCACGAGATGGTCCACGCCATCGACGCCAACACCGACGACCATCCGCGCAAGATCGAAGACGAGGAGCGCGTCGCCTACGGTGTCCAAGGCGTCTTTGAGCAAGGCCAGAAGGCCGTCGCCAAAGCACTTAGCCAGGCTGAAACCCGCATGGAGCTCGCCAAGGAGCAAAACATCCCCGCGATGACCATGCCCAACGAACCAGGGGGAACCTCCGGAACATCGGATCCGGACCCCGGCCGCCGCAGCGCCAGCCCCAAGGACCAGGCCCTCAAAGAAGAGCAGATCCGAGAGGCCGTCACGGACGCCGTGATCGACCTCATCAATCAGGAAAGCATGCTCGAAAGCGAACGATTTGGCGGATTCTGAACTCTGACTGCTGATTCAAGGTGAAGAACGCGTTCATGAATGCCTCACAACCTCACAAAAAGCTCCAACGCAGCACCCCCAACCTGATGACTGCCGCGTTGGCCATCACTGCTATGCTTGGCGCATCGCTGCTGGTTGGCTGCATCGCCGATGACGGCAGCGCAGGTGGCTTTGTCGGCATCGTCGATGGCTCCGATTTCAGCGTGGTCTCTGGCCGGGCTGAAATGAACGGGGGAGAACTGGAGATCGTCTTGAGCGACGACTTCGGAGACGGCTGCAGCGGCTCAACGACCCTTGAGCCCATCGGCAACCGCAAGATCATCCTCACCACCGCCGACCCCGGCGAAGGCACCCACAACACCAACACCGACGCCCAGATCTCCATCCAGATCAAAAACGAGGGCGAAGTCTTCACCTTCCGCAACGCCCAGGGCTCCTTCACGCTCCAGACCTTCGAGCAATTCGAAGGCGGGCTGGTCGAGGGCACCATCGATGGCACCAACAGCGAAGGCGACGACCTCAACGGTGATTTCTTTGTTCAGTTCTGCCCCTGACACCAGTTTGGGCAAACACGCTCTGTAGACCATGCCCAAAACACAAAAGCCGCTGACGGTTGGCAGCGGCGGTGGGGCATTGAAAATCTGGGGGCAAGCGCTCAGCGCACAAAGAGGATCGTCATGATGAACGAGAGCGAGCAGACCGCCATGGCGCGCCCGACCGTGAGCTTGTGGACGACCTGAAGGCCAGCAAAGAGCGCAAAGATCTGCACCACGACCGCCATCGTCATGCCCACCATGGGCAACATCGCCAGCACAAACGCCCCGGCGCTGTAAGCGTAGACCTGGGTTGACTTGCGCAGCGACCCTTTGCCCCCAGCCACGACCGACCCGGCGTGGAGCACCGCCGTCCCCATCAAAATCCTGAAGAAGGCCTCAAAGGGCACGCTCATGACGTAGAGCGCGGTCCAGAAACGATCGGGCAACTCCATGGGGCTGGGCATCGTCTCGTTGGTCTTCTCCACCGCCTCCATGAAGATCTTGTAACCCTCAAGCTCCAGGGTCACATCCCAGATCCTCGACAGCGTGCCCCCAAAAACAATGCACAGATAGGCAAAGATCAGGGGGCGCAAGAGCGAGTTTGAGGCCAGGAGCCGAACGGAGAACTCCAGCGGGTTGATGATGACCAGCCGCAGCGTTTCGAGGATTCGGGCCGCGAGGCCGCGCTCGGAGTCTGTGTCTTCGAGCGGCACCGGCCTGATGGCGTCTTCCTCGGCCTGCGATTGGGTGTCTTGGAGCGCCTTGTCGCGGCAAGAAGGACACACCGCCATGCCATGCTCATCAAAACCATGGCAATCCAGGCACATCAATGCACCACACTGGGTGCACTTGGCCACGGCGTGGACATCTTCGTGCGTGGCGCAGTGTTGCTGGCTGAGGATCTGGCGGCTGGAAACGCTCATTCAGCGGTTTTTCTTGCGAGACTTGGAGGAGTTGCGGCGCCTGCGCTTGTCGCGGTTGCGGGCAGCCTGACTGCGCTCCTGGGCCTTCTTGCGGTTGGCCTTGGCGCGCGTGCCGGGGGGCGTAAAGCCGGGGGGCAGACCGGGGATCTTGCTCATGTCGGGCATGCCAGGCATCCCAGGCATTCCGGGCATTCCGGGCATGCCGGGCATGCCGGGCATCCCAGGCATTCCAGGCAGGCCGCCACCACCGGGCATCCCAGGCATGCCGCCGCCACCACCAAACATGTCAAAGAGACCACCCAGGTCCATGTTTTTGAGCTGCTTGAGTTGGTTGAGCTGCTTGAAACCGGGCAGGTTGGCCAGGAAACCCCCACCCCCGGCGCCGCCAAGCTGCTGGAGCATGCCGCGCATGAGGTTGAACTTCTGGACCAGCTCCTGGACGTCTTTTTCGGTGTGACCCGAACCGCGCGCGATGCGGCGCCAGCGGGTGACCGAGCCCTTGAGCAGATCGGGCTGGGTGCGCTCCCTGCGGGTCATGGACTGGATCATCGCCTTGACCTTCTTGAGCTCATCTTCGCTGATCTCAGCGCCGGCCGGCATCTGCCCCCCAAAGAAGGGCATCATCTCCATGACTTCGTTCATCGAGCCCAGCTTGCTGATCTGGGTGATCTGGGTCAGGAAGTCGTTGTAGGTGAACTCACCCTGGAGCATGCGCATGGCGTTGGCCTCGGCGACCTCGGCCTCGTCCTCGGTGATCTTGCGCTCGAAGCGGGTCATCAAGCCCACAACGTCGCCGTAACCCAGGATGCGGGACGCAAAACCATCGGGCCGGAAGGCCTCCAGCGCGTCCATGCCCTCGCCCATACCCACAAACTTGATGGGCTTGCCGGTGATCTCCTTGATGGAGAGCGCAGCACCGCCGCGGGCGTCACCGTCGAGCTTGGTCATCACGAAGCCGTCAAGCTCAAGGCGATCGTTGAACTCCTTGGCGGTGTTGACGGCGTCCTGACCGATCATCGCATCGACGACCAGGAAGATGTTCTCGGGCTTGGTCCGCTTGACGATCTCCTCAAGCTCAAGCATGAGCAGGTCATCGACGGCCAGACGACCGGCGGTGTCAAAGAGGACCACGTCGCGGCCCTGGCGCTTGGCCTCTTCAAGGGCGCGCTCGCAGATGTCGGGCGGATCGCCTTCATGGTCAAAGAAGACCGGCACGCCGAGCGACTCACCCAGCACCCGAAGCTGCTCAACGGCCGCCGGGCGGTAGACGTCACCGGCCACCAGCATGGGCTTCTTGTCGAACTTGTCGATGAGGTACTTGGCCAGCTTGCCGGTCGTGGTGGTCTTACCAGCACCCTGGAGACCGACCATCATGATCTTGGTTGGGCCGATGCGGGGATTCTGGAAGACAATCGAGGTGTCGACCGGGCCCATGAGCCCTTCGAGCTCGTCGTGGCAGATCTTGATGAAGTGATCGCCGGGGCTCGCGTTCAAGCTCTTGTCTTTGGTCTTGGTCTGGACGATCTCGCCCAGGGCCTTTTCCTTGACCCGCTTGATGAACTGCTTGGCGATGCGGAAGTTGACGTCGGCCTCAAGGAGGCTCATGCGGATATCGCGCAGCGCGTCCGAGATGTTTTCTTCGGTCAGCTCGCGCTTGCCTTGCATTCGGTTTTTGACATCGCGAAAACCTTTCGCGACCACATCAAACATTGCCATAACAACCACTCTCCATCAGGGGTCGGCTGGGAATCATATAATAAACGGAGCGCCGCCCTGCCGACCGCCACCAGCCTGCACAAATTAAGGGCTCCAGTCCCGTCAAAGACGGTCTCGGAGGATAAACACACCCCTTTGCAGTGTCAACCTTGGACCCCAGGACTCGTCTTGACCCAGGTAGACCCAGAGGCTAGCTTTGGGGCCGCCTTGAGTGCGAACCGGGTCTGCTCACCGACCAGGTCGCCCCGCAAGGGGCCAAAAGGCAGCCTCTATTTGATGGATGCAGCGCTCCTGTCGTAAGGAGCAAAAGGATTGGACGCCCATGACGCAAAAGACCACGACGCACCGGCTGCGGCTGCCGATGTTGATGATGGTGGCCCTGTGCCTGGCCGCCGGCCACCTCGCCACCGGCTGCAAAATGAAGCGCAACCCCGAAGAACTCGAGGAGTGGCGCCCCAGCAAGGCCCGCAACGGCCTTGAAAAACTCCAGGAGTGGATCGCAGACCCCGGCCAGAAGATGCCCACGCGCATGCGTGCCATCGAAATCCTGCTGGAAGAGGAATACGCCCTGGCCGTCGCCGAAGCGCTCAAGAAAGCCCCCGAGGGCGATCGCGTCACTATGCTGGGCACCATCGTGCCCCAGCTCGACAAGGACTATCAGACCAAAGACGCCAACATCGACACCTACAGCTCGGGTCGAAGCAAGCAGGTCAAGGCCAAAGACGCCCTCTTCTACCTCCTGCCGGTGATGACCAAGGCCGAGGACAAAGAGATGGTCATGGGCCACCTCGAAGACTGGATGAAGGGCGGTCACTACCACGAACGCGATCAGATGGGCAAGGTCAACTACCAGGAGCTGATCGACGTGCTGGGACCCCGCGCGGCGCCGCCGCTGCTGAGCGCTCTCGAAGACCCCAAGAATCAGCAGGCGGTTCTGGCCAAACTGCTGGGCTCGCTCAAAGATCCCAAAGTGGACAAAAAGGTCGCCCAGACCCTGGTCATGATGGCCAACAAGTCACTGCCCAAGCTCGACAAAGACCTTGAGGCGGCCATCTTGCAGGTCAAAGACGAGGCCGTCGTGCCGCTCTTTGTCCGCATGGTCCCCAACGAGGCCATCGACGGCGGCCTGCGCACCACCGCTGTGCAGCGCATCCAGGAGATCAAGGGCCCCTCCTCCATGCCCATCTTCCTCAACTGGATCAAAGACCAGCCCGAGCTGCTGCGCTGGGTCTCCGTCCAGGCCATCGCAGAGACGCGCGGCAAAGCGGGCCTGGGCCCCATCCTGGCCAACCTCCCCACCGACAAACCTTACGGCGAAGGCGACGAGGAAGGGTTCAAGGGCGAGGTCGAGCGCCTGTGCTCAGAAGAGGTCAAGAAGGGCATGAAAGACACCGAGCCCATCTTCATCCAGCACCTCTCCACCGGCTCCTGGCCGGCCAAGGCGGTCTCGCTGGGCTGCCTCCAGTTCGTCGGCACCAAGAAGGCTCGCCCCGCCGTCGAAAAGCTCCTCAAAGACAAGACCGAGGTCCCCTCCTGGGGTGCGGACGTCAAGACCCTGGGCGACCTGGCCAAGGCGACCCTCGACAAGCTCCCCAAATGATCGCCAGGGCGCCCGGTGCGCCCGGCTCATCGCCCTCCCCCACAAATTCCAACATCACTGCCAGGGCATGGAAATGTCCTGGGGCGGTGTGGTGTTGTCTCTGCTGTGTGGCTGACAAACCCACAGAGACAACGAAGTGAGGGACATCATGAATCTCAAGCAAAAGATGCTGGTGGCAGGTGGTCTGGCGGTTGGTGCGATGGCGTTGCGGCGCAAAATCCGCTCCTACCGACAAACCAAGCGGCAAGAGCGCGCCGAGCCGCTCATCGGGGAGGTCTGCCGGATTTCCTCACGCAAGGTCACGCGCCGCGGCGGCGTGGCCGAGTTCAACGACGGCGACAAGACACGCAAGCTCAAAGTCCGCGCCCCGCGCCGGGTGGTCCTGCACCGCGGCGAGATGGCCCGCGTGGTGAGCTTTGACCCGCGCTCAAACACTTTTGAGATCGAGTTGATCGACGGCGCCTCGGTGGAGCTGGCCTGATCGGCCGCTTCCACAACACGTCGTCTCCGAGCCGATGGTGCAGGCCGTCTGGGTAGAATCCAGACGGCCTGTCGTGCTCTGGGCCCCTTGAACACGACCACCATCATACCAAGATGCAGACGAAAGGCTTGGTTTGTGGCGAGCAATAACGGATGGCAGCGGTGAGAGAAGACAGGTCAGTGCAGGCAGTGGCGAGGGCAGGACGGGCAGATCGAGGAGGGGAGCGCAGGCGGGCCAGCGGCCCGTTGAGCACCTGCGACGACGATATGTCCGTTCTGAACCGCCAATGCCTGTGCTGAGATGGCTGAACTCACCCCAGAGGCCTCGGGATGAGCGAAGCTGTGGCATCGCCACCGCAAGTGAGTCACGTGGTTCCTGACGCCGTTAGGGCCGTCACAAATGAAGTCGGACGTCTGCAACTTGGTATCAGGCATCGAGCGTTGGATCGCGGTGTAAGGAATGCTTGACGTGTCCGTTGTTGTTGGGCAGGTTGTGTCGGGTAGCGAGTTAGACGGTGTCGGAGCGCAGACAGGACGCCCCAGGGTGCTCATCCTCATCACCAGATTCTTTGGCGGTCGCCGAAAAAAGCAGACCTGGCCTCCAGAACGACCCATCGCGGAGATCCCCGATGAGGAGTTGATGGTGCTCTATGCGCAGGGCGAGCCCAAAGCCTTTGAGGTGCTTTTGGGTCGGCATGAGCGCGGCATCTACAACTTTATTTTGCGCTCCACCCACAGCCCCGACCAGGCCGAAGACCTCACCCAGGAGGTCTTCCTGCGGGTCATCCGCAGCGCCCCGAAGTACAAAAAATCGGCGCGCTTCACCACCTGGCTCTACACCATCGCCCGAAACATCTGCATCGACCGCGCCCGGCGTTCATCCAAACGCCAGGAGGTGTCGCTCAACCGCAGCGTCTCGGGCAGCGACGGGGAAGACGGGCGAACATTTCTGGACACCGTCAAAGACGACGCCGCAGAAGCCGGCAACGTCTCAATGGTGCGCCAGCAGTTTAGAGCGCGCCTTAAGGAAGCGCTCGACGCGCTGCCTGACGAACAACGCGAGGTCTTCCTGCTGCGGGAGGTCTCGGGACTGAAGTTTCGGGAGATCGCCGACATCATCGGCGTGCCCGAAAACACCATCAAGAGCCGCATGCGGTACGCCCTCGAAACCGTGCGAGGGTACCTTGAGGAGTACCGCGGCTATTCTTTTGACAGGGACGAACAAAGGGAGGTGGGCTCGGCCTGAAGCTCGGCCAGGACGATGCTCGGCACTTTTTCTGACACCCAGCGGAGATTATTTTCGGCTTGGTTTAGATCGGTTGGACATGAACGACGTTAGACCCACCAGTGCGGTACTGTCATCACAGACAGTCCGACTGGCAATGATGGACAATCCTGCGCAGGTTCCTACAATTGTTGTGGGAGCGATCGCAGGGGTGTACGCCTGTCTTGTGCAGCGTGTGCGATCGCCACAGGGTCGATGGCAATATGGCCACCGCAAGACAGGACCCGCTTTGGTGCGGAGGGTCCGCCCATGATGAACTGTAATCAGTGCAGGGAGCACCTGTTGGCATACGCCTACGGGGAGCTGCCCGAAGAAAAAATCAAAGCGTTTGAGAGCGCCCTGGAGTCCTGCGACGACTGTCAGCAGGAACTCGAACGGATCCGCATGGTGCGCGGCCTGCTGCGCGAAGCCATGCCCGCAGCCGAACCGCCAGCGATGTTGCGCGCCAACATCCTGCGGGAGGCTCGCCTGGGCGCCTATGCGGTCCAGGAGAGCCGCGCTGAGAGTCTCCTGGACCGCATTCAAGCCCTGCTCTTCCACCCTGGCTTTGCCACCGTGGCCGCCACGGTCCTGGTCGTCGTCGGAGTCGTCTACGTCACCCAGGACCACACCGCCCAACAAAGCTCTTTGGAGGCCACCTCTGAGAAAGCCTCGGTGAGCCCCAAGAAAGAGAAAGAGACGGCGCTGGCTGCGGCTGAAGAAGAGGAAATGCCCCAGGCCCTCAAGAAGGATGACGCGCAAGTGCCCACGCCAGACGCTGTGGCCGAGCGAGGTCGCGCCGGGGGCCCCAATGAGGGCAAGGGAGAGGCTGCGTTCTTTGACAGCGAGTTTGGTGAAGACAAAAAGCGCAAGGCCAAGCCCGCCGTGCAAGCTCAGAAGCGCCCGGCCGACAACAAACCCACGGAAAACGACCGCGTCCAGGAAGTCGCCGTCACAGAAGCGCCTGCACAACAAGCGCCCGCCGACGCCCGTGAGGCAGAGCGGCGCATTCGGCAAGAGTCGCGCGCCTACAACCCTGGCCGTCAGGTCGAAAAGGCGCAGGTCGCAGGCAACATGGCCGACAACTTCGAACTCGAAAGCGGCGCCAAAGAGAAAGCAGACCTGGACACCAACAAGCTGAGCCGAGCCAAGTCCTATGAAGGCGGCGAAAGGCTTGAGGACCTCAGCGCGGCCAAAGACGCCCCTGCCGAGGATGCCCCGGCCAAACCAGAGCCCGAGCCTGCCCCATCGGCGGCCAGGACCGGCGACGTCATGCCCCAGCGCGCCCTGGAGGACAACAAGTATGCCTACGACGTCGCACCAAACAACGTTCAGGCTCAGGGCGACGGCGACGAACAGCTTCAAGGTGAGGTCTGGAACTCTGACGGCGTCGTCCAAAATGACAGCGTCGCAGGTGAAGAAGGCAGCGCGCGAGGCGGCAGCATCGCCCCCGGCAACGCCCTCAACTCGGACCCCGGCTCAATGAGCAACTCTGGGCTCGGCATCAACTCCGGCGGCGGGGTCACCTACGGCAACGATGAAGGCCAGTACTACTACCGGACCGACGACGCCGAGGTGGTCGAAAAGAAAGCCGAGTCCGAAGGGGCTGACAAAGACCTGGAGGAGCAAGACGCGGAAGAGGACACCGAAGAACTCTACGCTTCGGGCTACAACCGCTACATGCGCGGCGACAACGCCGGGGCCATCCGAGACTTCAACGCCTTTATGAACGACGCCCCCTCAAGCTCCAACTACCACGCGTTGGCGCTCTTCTTCCGGGGCATGAGCTTCTACCGCCAGGGTCAATACCAGGCCGCGGCGCAGTCCTTCCGCTCGGTGCTCAACCAGCACCCCGGGAGCGAAAAACGCCAGGAAGCCCGCTACTACATGGCCCTGTCGCTCTTGCGCCTGGACCCCGACAACCAAGAAGCCAAGGACATCCTTGAGTCCCTCATGCAGGGCTCCGGTGGCCTGGGCAACAGGGCCAGGGAGGCCCACGGCGAATACTTCGGCGGCAACCGCAGCAACTCCCGCAAGGAGCCGGTCAAGCGCCGCAAGAACACCGCCGCCAAACCCGCCAAAAAGGCGCCAGCCCCTGCCCCCGCCCGCGATGACCAATACGACGAAGCCCCACTCGACGTCGAATGACGCCCCCGCACCCAGCGCCCCATCAACCTCCACACGGCGCTTTGGGCGCGCTGCCCGGCGACTGACCATCGCCGCCGCTTTCATCGCGCTGGCCGCCCTGTGGTGGTCCTGGCGATCGGGCCAGCCCACCGCCCCCGAAGGCTTCACGGTCCTGCTCGACGGCGCCCCCAAAGGCATCGACCCACGGTTCTCCACCAGCGACTTCAGCGTCAAACTCTCACGGCTGGTCTTCAGCGGCCTGGTCACCGTCGACAACGCCACCGGCGACGTCGAACTCGATCTGGCCAAGGACATCAAGATCGTCTCGCCGACCCACTACGAGATCACGCTGCGCGACGACGCCCTGTGGCACGACGGCAAGCCGGTCACCGCCGCCGACGTCCACTACACCTTCACCACGCTCAACGACCCCAAGGTCCGCTCGCCGTTTTCTGGCTTCGGCAAACGCATCGAGCGCATCGACATCCACGACCCGCACCACTTCTCCATCCACCTCAAGGACCCCCACGCCCCCTTCCTGGCCGATCTGGCCTTTGGCATTGTCCCCAAACACCTGCTGGAGGAGTCGGGCGTCTTCCCCGACAACACCGCCGTCGGCTCTGGCCCATTCAAGCTCCACAGCCGCCAGGGCAACGTTTGGGTCAGCCTCGAAGCCTTTGATCAGCACCACAAGGGCCGCCCCAAGCTGGACACGGTCGTCTTTCGCATCATGCCCGACGACAACACCCGCGTGTTGGCGCTGATGGGCGGCTCTGGACAGATGGCCCAGAACGCTGTGTCGCCGCTGATGGTCCCGGTCGTGGAGCGCGATCCCGATCTGGAGGTCGTCTCGGCCCCCTCGTTCAAGTACACCTATCTGGGGTTGAACCTGGCAAGGGAGAAGCTGGCCGATCTGCGTGTGCGCCAAGCCATCGCGCTGGCCATCGATCGCCAGGAGATCATCAAATACAAATTCAACGGCACCGCCAGACTGGCCACTGGGCTGCTGGCGCCGAGCCACTGGGCCTACAACGGACAGGTCGAGACCTACAGCCGAGACCTGGAGCGCGCCAAGGCGCTGCTGGACGAGGCCGGTTACACCGATCCCGACGGCGACGGCCCCCTGCCCCGCTTTGAGATCACCTACAAGACCACCACCAACAAGTTCCGCCGCGCCATCGCCGAGCTGCTGGCCTCGCAACTGGCCGAGGTCGGCATCAAGGTCAAAGTGCTGGCCTTTGAGTGGGGCACCTTCTTCACCGACATCAAGAGCGGCAACTTTGACATGTGCTCGCTGCAATGGCCCTCGGTCATTGAGCCCGACCTCTACACCTGGATCTTCCACTCAAAGTCGATCCCCACCGCCGAAAACCGCTCGGCGGGCGCCAACCGCGGCCGCTACGTCAACCACGAGCTGGACAAGCTCCTTGACGCCGCTCGCCAGGAGATGGACCAGGACAAGCGCAAAGCCCTCTACAACAAGGTCCAAGCCATACTCGCCCGAGACCTCCCCTACATCTCGCTGTGGCACGAAGACAACATCCTGGTCATCGACAAAGACGTCCAGGACTACCAGATCGTGCCCAACGCACGCTTCAGAGGCCTTGAGAAGGCCAAAGTCGTCCCCTCCGGGTCATTGCCATTGTAGCGCCGGTGTGTAGGATATCCCCCGCAAGCCGATGCGCGTCGACCAACCCGTGAGGAATCATGAGCGAAGAGCCCGGCAAGGCCCAGAAGATCGTCCAGCACGTCCTGACCGTGCTCTTGCTTGTTGTGGTGGGGGCCAACGTCTGGTGGTTCCTGGTCCGAGACACCCACCAGAAACCCAACCACCCCCTGGCCGAGGCTCAGGCACCCGCCTTTGACCTGCCCAGCATCGATAAAAACGGCGCCGAGGGCCAGGCCCTCTCGCTGGCCTCGCTCCAGGGCAAGGTCGTGGTCCTGGACTTCTGGGCCACGCACTGCAAACCCTGCAAGCGCCAGATGCCCATCCTCGACAAGATCCACCGCGACATGGACAAAGAGCGCTTCTCGGTCGTGTCCATCAACATCGATGACGCCGACTCGCTGCGCCGCCACGAGCGCATCTCCAAGTGGATCACCAAGGGCGACTACAGCTTCCCCGTCATCCTCGACAGCGGCACCATCTGGAAAGACTACAAGGTCAAGCGCATCCCCACGCTCTTCATCCTCGACGCCAAAGGCACCGTCGCCGACGTCCACACCGGAGTGATCTCCGAGAAGAAGCTGCGCCAACGCATCGAACGCGTCCTCGACGCCCAGCCGGGGGCCTGATGAGCACCAAAGCACACACCCACTGCCTGACCGGTCCGCCTTTGAAAACCCCCTCCAGACCCCACACAACGCCCTCAAAGACCTTAGAGCGCCGCTGGCTGCCTCTGGGGCTGCTTTTGTTGGCCGCAGCGCTGGTGCTGACAGGATGCCCTGGCGGCAAACCCGGGGACAAAGGTCAGGAGCAAGAGGCCGACGCGGGCGAAGTGGTGGAAGACGCGGTGCCGGTTGAGGTCGCCAAAGCCACCACGGGGAACATCACCCAGACCATCCTCTCCACCGCCACCGTCACCGCGCGCCATGAAGTCCGCGTGTTGGCCGAATCCACCGGCGCGGCGCGGATTGTGGAAGTCGAAGAAGGCGATCAAGTCACCCGAGGCCAGCTCCTGGCCCGGCTGTCCAACCCGGAGCTGGAGTTGACCATCCCGACGGCGGCCTCCAACGTCAGCAGGCTGCGCCGCGAGGTCAACACCCTCAAACCGCTGATGGACAAGGGCTACGTCTCGCGCCAATCCTACGAAGAGATGCGCTACCAGCTCACCCAGGCCCAGGACCAACTCAAGCGCGCCCGCACGCAGGTCGCGGCGCTGCGCGTGGCCAGCCCCATCAGCGGCATCGTCGCGGGACGCACCGTCGTCCCCGGCCAACAGGTCACCCCTGGCCAGGAACTCTTCTACGTGGTGGACCCCGACCAGCTTGAGGTCGTCGTCAACATCCCCGAGCGCGAATTGGGGCGCATCAAAGAGGGCGACCCCGCCTATGTCCGCAGCGAGGCTCTGGGCACCGGACTGAAGTTTGAAGGCAAGATTCGCCTGATCAACCCCGTCGTCAACCCACAAACAGGCACCATCAAGGTCACCATCGCCCTTGAAGCGCTGACCAAAGAGGGACAGACCGGCACAAGGCTGCGTCCCGGGATGTTTGTGTCGGTATTTATGGTCACCGCGCAGCGCCAAAACGCCACGCTGATCCCCAAACGGGCCATCATCTACAAAGACGACACGCCCCAGGTCGTGCTGGCCAAAGACAACGGCGACAAGACCGTGGCGCTGATGCGCACCATCAAGGTTGGTTACAGCGAGGAAGACTCGGTGGAGGTTATCTCCGGGCTTGAACCCGGCGATCAGATCGTCATCCTGGGCCAGGCAGGCCTCAAGGACGGCGCCGAGATCAGGGTCGTCCAATGAACACCTCTGAAGATCAGACCGAGACGTTGCCCGAGCCCCCAGAAGGCTCTGAGCCAACGTCGGAGGCCACCAGCGGCCCGCTTGGCGGCATCTGGACCCTGACAGTGGACCGGCCAGTGGCCACGTTGATGATCGCCATCGGCGTGGCGGTCTTTGGCTATCTGTCTTTTGGTCAGTTGCCGCTGGCGTTGATGCCCGAGTTGTCCTACCCGACGCTCACCGTGCGCACCCAATACGAGGGCGCCGCCCCCGAAGAGGTCGAGGCCGAGATCACTCGGCCGCTCGAAGAGTTTTTGCGCACCGTTGAGGGGCTGCGCGCGATCCACTCCACCAGCCGCGCGGGCCTGAGCGATGTCGTCCTGGAGTTCCAGTGGGACACCGACATGGATTTCTCCAGCCAGCGCGTGCGCGAGCGGATCGACGTCATCACCTTCCCCCGGACCGCCGAGCGCCCGCTGGTGCTGCGCTACGACCCGGCGCTGGATCCCATCATGCGCCTTGGCATCGTCAGCGACGCCGAAAAAGGCGCGCTGACCAAGGTCAGAGTCTTTGCCGAAGACGAGGTCGCCCGCGCGCTTGAGAAGATCAAGGGCGTGGCCATCGTCAAGGTCTACGGCGGCCGCCAGGAAGTCGTCCGAGTGGACCTCGATCAGCAGCGCATGAGCCAGCTTGGCTTGAGCGTCGAGGAGGTTCAGCAACGTCTGGTGGCCGAAAACGTCAACCTGGCTGGCGGTCAGATCGACGAGGGCGGCGTGCGCTATCTGGTCCGGACGCTCAATG